>NZ_BBPW01000024.1:0-11033 GCF_001028545.1 Treponema endosymbiont of Eucomonympha sp.
CACTGAATGGTGGGGAAGGGAGACCCGATTTATGGCGGTAAAAGCGGAAGCGGCAAGGCGTATTGCAAAAAAAAAAACAGTGTCTCTTGATACAGAAATGTTATGCAGAGTATTTAAAGGTACGATTGTGGAAACACGGATATGAATATAACGGATTTAATGAAAAACGTACAGGGACTAAAGAATCAATTTGAAAAGATGCAGGAAGAGTTGCAAGACGTAACAGCGATCGGCACTTCAGGCGGCAATATTGTGTGTATAACGCTAAACGGGCGTTTTGAAATGGTCAGCATTGAGCTTGACCCACTGGCGCTTGACCCGCGCGATATTACTATGCTGCAAGACTTGATTATAGCGGCACACCGTGCCGCGCAGACGAAAATTCAGGAAATGCTGAAGGCAAAAATTGTGCCTGCTATCAGCAATATTCCGGGGTTTCCGACGAAATGACGAACATTCTGGACGAGCTAATCGATTCATTTTCGCGTTTGCCCGGTGTCGGTAAAAAAAGTGCGCGTCGCATAGTCAATTTCTTACTCAGGGCGGATAACGTGTATATGCGACGGTTTTCGAGCCAGATTGCCGCGTTGCAAGAGCGAATTCGCTTCTGTTCAGTGTGCGGCGCGTACACTGAAGAAGATCCTTGTCCTATTTGTTCCAATTCCCTGCGCAACCAAAGCCTGTTATGCGTGGTTACGCAGTCGCAGGACGTACAAACGATAGAAGAGTCGCACGAATATTACGGTTTGTTTCATGTCTTGGGTGGACTTATCGCGCCGCTTGAAGGTATTGGTCTTCATATACCTTCAATCGATACGCTCGTGGCGCGCGTTAAAAACGGTGGTATCCGCGAGGTGATTCTTGCGATTAATCCGACCGTCGAAGGTGATACGACGGCTCTCTACATTCAGCAGGCGCTGTCCGTTACCGACGTTGCCGTTACACGCCTCGCGTCCGGCATGCCAGTCGGCGGCGATCTTGAATATGCTGATCGTCTCACGCTGGCACGGAGTTTCCGTGGGCGGACGACATTTTAATTTAACACGTTGTATGCTAATCACTACAAATTACTGCTCGTCAGAATGTTCTCTATAAAGAGGCGTAATTGAATTGATAAACTCGACACGGGAGATTTAATGAAAAATATACTATACACGTTTCTGAAAATCAATTTCTGACGCGTTGGCTGTGATAGAGAAGGGCAATACGTGAAATTGGCAAAAGCACCGTAGTAAATATAGAAACAACATAGGTGATAAAATGCAATATTCCGATTATCTCGTATTTACCTTTCCAAGCAATATTGGTTTTTAGCGCAAAGACTATCCTGCGGACAAAACCTATCAGTCAAAAAAATGATGAGGAATATATGTCAAAAAGTTAATATGTTAGATAGTACTTGCATTATATCTCTCTTGCTTATATGCTATCCGAATATTTATATTTTTACGTATTTTTTTCAAGGCACGGTTTTGCCGCTGGCGGGATAAGGGAATATGGAGAATGTTGGCGGACGCCGCAATAGGCGAGCCTGCCGGGGATATCTTTATGATAGATTCGACGTATATCAAGGCACACGCGGACGCATGCGGGGCACAAGGCGGCAGTCAGGATATTAGCCGCACAAAAGGGGGGCTGAACAGCAAATTACACTTGGCAGTTGACGAGTACGGGATACCGGAAAGCGGCATTGTGGCAATGCGGTACTGTCGTGGACTGTAGCCAGGCGCCTCTCCTTATGGATGGTTTGGAGACGGAGGCGTTTCTTGCGGACAAGGCGTATGACGCGAACGAACTGCTCGGCATGCTCAAGGAAGCGGATATGGTAGCCGTCCCCCCGGTTAAAAGCCGAAAAGGGCAGAGAGCGTACAGTCATGAGCTGTATCGGACGCGGCACGTCATTGAAAACGTCTTCCGCGCCCTCAAGCGCCGGCGGGGAATTGCCACGCGCTGCGCAAAGCTCACCGCTTCCTTCGTCCGCCGCCATTCATGTCAGGTGGCTCGATGCACTGTTCAGCGTATTCATCTGGCAGTGAGTAATATTGCTTTGCGTAGCATGAACACGCCCTGACTTCCAAACCAAGAGGAACGTAGTCTCTATGATTAGGTTTAACGTGCGAAAGGTGTCACCTTGATCATTTCCCAACAGCATGATAACGTAACGCCATTGCGGCGACATAGCTCAGTCGGCAGAGCAAACGGCTCATATCCGTTAGGTCATTGGTTCAAGCCCAATTGTCGCTAAACCAAAAAATATTAGAGAGTGTTCATGCGGGGCAAAGTATTATAAAACAGGGCGTGGAACTAATCGAAGAGCAATACTGGCAAATATTGGAACTGCTGCCGAAGCAGCGGGGGAGCGTAAAGATAGAGAATCTGACGGCGCTCAGCGCGCTTGTCTATATATGCAGGAACGGGTGCTCGTGGCGGGCGCCGCTCAAAAAGTTCGGCAAGCGGCACACCATTTACGTGCGGTTCAGCCGCCAGACAAAAAGCGGCGTATGAGAGCCGGTTTTCGCCAAGCTTTAGCCGAAAACGTAGCCGAAACGCGGGTTTTTTCGTCGGTTTTGACGCCAGTCAAGGTGCCCCCGACGCGGTGCTTGTGAAGTTCAGCCTGTCTGCGGGGAACGCTTCCGGCGCGAAAGAGTGTCCGTTGCTGCTGGCAAACATCGGGAAACGCGAAGGCGCTATGCTGCTTATGGATAAGGCATACGAGGATAACAGAATGCGAGCATTCGCAGAAAAGCTCGGTTTTGCTCCCGCCATGCCGACGAAGCGCAGCTACGAGAAGCCGTGGGACTACGACCGTGAATTGTACAAGGAGTGCAACGGCATTGATCGGTTCTTCCGCCGACTGAAGGCGCTCCACCGCATGTCCCCCGTTACGACAAGCGCGACACTATATTCAGCGCATTCATTTATCTGGCTAGTATCAATATGGCTTTATGCCGTAAGTAACGTGGACTTAAAGGTAGAGGCTCTGTACTGCCCACACGAGCGCCTCTTTCCTTTGCCATTCACCCATAGGTAAAACCTCTATGCCAAGCGAGTTTGCGGTAAGCGAAGCGGCGCAAACTCGGTCGTTGCCCGTGCGGGCGACGCGGAACGCCAAGCGCGCCGTTCTGTGCTACAATCCCGCGCATGAACTGACTGCCCCGTGTCTCCCCATTTTATTGCCATGATTGATTTGCACACCCACTCGACCGCCTCCGACGGCGGGCTTTCCCCCGCCGCGCTGGTCGCGCACGCCGCCGCGGAGGGCATTACGGCGCTGGCGCTCACCGACCACGACACGGTCGCCGGTCTCGCCGAAGCCTGTACTGCCGCAGCGGAAGCAGGCGTCCGCTTTATCCCCGGCGTGGAGCTCAACATAGAGTGGGCGCAGGGCGAATTTCACCTGCTGGGTTTGGGGCTGCGCCGCCCGTCTGCGGAGCTGAGCGCGCTTATCGGCGCGCTGCAAACCGAGCGGCGCCGGCGGAACGGGGAGATATTCCGCCTGCTCCGCGCCGAGTACCCCGCCGCGTCGCTCGCCGAACTCGAGGCGCGCCTGCCGGACGGCACCGTCGGGCGGCCGCATATCGCGGATTATCTGGTGGAAAAGGGGCTTGCCGCGGACAGGCAGGACGCATTCGACCGCTTCCTGTCGAAGGGGCGGCGCTATTACGCCGAGCACGCGGGCGCGAAGCTGGCGGACGCCGTCAGCGCCATTCGCGCGTCGGGCGGTCGGGCGGTGATAGCGCACCCGCTCTCGCTTCACGTGTCGTGGAGCAAGTTCGAGCGGCTGCTGCGCTGTTTCCGCAAGGCGGGAATCGAGGGGCTTGAGGCGTGGCACCCGGGTGCGCGCGCCGCCGAGTGCGCCCGCTTTGAGGCGCTCGCGGGGAAAGCGGGGCTGTTCGTAACGGCGGGGAGCGATTTCCACGGGGAGGGAGTGCGCGTGCGCTGCGCTATCGGGCATACCGCAGACGGCATACCGATAGCGGAGCGCTTTCTGCCGGAGGCGCTCCGCGGCTGAACGCCCCGCGCCGCCCGCATTCGGACAGGCTTATCCGTCCAGCCGTACGAAGCGCTCGATAAAGCGCGCGACGCCGTCGTCGTTGTGCGAATAGGCGGTAACGAAGCGTGCCTGACGGCAGATTCGCTCGTCGCCGTTAATCATGGCGACGCTCATTCCGGCGTATCGCATCATCGACTCGTCATTCATGCTGTCGCCGAACGCCATAACGCGCTCAAGGGGGATTCCAAGCCGCCGCGCGAGCCATTCAAGCGCCTCGCCTTTCCCGCACCCTTTCGGCATGATTTCCAGAAAATACGGCTTGCTCGTGAATATGCCGCACTCGCCGCCGATTGTCCCGCGGAGCGTCTGTTCCGCCTGCGCAATCAGCTCCGGCTTGCCCGAAATCACCAGCTTGGGGTACCCGGACGACAGGAACGCCGCGAAATCCTTAACCACGCAGAGGCGCAGACCGCTCAGGCGGGAATCAGCCCGCACCCATTCAGACGCTTCCGGCGTATAAATCGCCGCGTCGTCGTATACCTGACAGCTCAGCCCGTATGCGTCCGCCGTCTTCAGCGCGGCAAGCAGCGTCTCGTGCGGCAGCGTCCGCCGGAAGATTTCTTCCGCGAGACGCAGGTCGCAGATGCTGGAGCCGTTTTGCGTAACGAGGTACCTGCCCGCGTCGGCAGCCGCGATTCCGAGCCGCTCGGCGTGGGGGAGCATAGCGCCCTTCGCGCGCCCCGAACACAGCGCGACGTATATGCCTTTCGCCGCGGCGCGGGAAATGACCGCCGCGCTGTAGTCCGAAATGGCGAGCGCTTCCGTGAGGAGCGTGTCGTCGAGGTCGCAGGCGATGAGCGCGGGGGCAAGCTTTCCCTCCGCCGGTGCGGGCAAACGTGGCGCATTCATGCCGCAATCCTACCGGGCGGTCGGCGCGTGTGTCAACGCCGCTAAAAGCCTCTGATTTTGTTGCCGAACAGCATGTTCTGGTAGCAGCGGAGACAGCCGGGGAACATGCCGCCTTCGCACTGATGAAGCGTCTTGCGGAACAGGTTCGCGCGGTCGCCGTTGTAAATCTCGGCGAAGGACTGGCTCTTTATGTTGCCGAGGATAAAGTCGGGGTAATCGGCGCAAAAGTGCACGTCGCCGTTGTAGTTGACGTTCGTCTGGCACCACGGCACCACGCAGTGGTTTCGCACCGGCGTTTCAAGGCTGGAATAATACCGGTCGATTTTATCGGGGTTCAGCGCGGGCACGGTTATCATGACGTGCCCGAAGTTCCTGCGGTGAAGGTTTCGCAGAATGGCGTGCAGCTTTTTCGCGTCGATATGCTCGTTGTAGCCGGTGTTGTAGCCTTCGAGGCAGTCTATGTCGGTGTCCAGCTTTTCTTTCATGCACGCCCGCTGCGCGGCGACGATAGCATCGTTGGTATACGTGCCCAGATTAAAGGCGTGCACGTCGAGATTCCACTCGCGGCTCGCCTCCGCAAGCTCCTCAAGGCACAGGTAGTTCAGGTTCGTTACCGTCGTTACGATTCCCAGAAACGGGTACACCGACTTCTGCCGCTGCTTTTCGCGGTTAATCGCCCTGATTCCGCTCGCCACGCAGTCATATGAACCCGCGCCGCGAATCGAGTCGTTTGTCTCGCGGAACGCGTCGAGCGAAATGAACAGCGAGCTCCACTTGTCGCGCACAATTTGCTCGGCATGCTTTTCGAGCAGCGTGCCGTTCGTGTTTACGCTGACGAACAAGCCCTTGTCGACCATATATTTGGCGAGCGGGAACAGGTCGGGGTACAGGAACGGCTCGCCGCCCCACAGATAGAGCACCGGGTTCCGCGGCGCGAGCTCGTCGACGATTTCTTTGTAGCGCGCGAGCGGCACGACGGTCTTCGCTTCGCGGGCGGCGAACTGCCCCGTGAGCATGCCTTTGTCGCCGCGCTGCCCGCACATGACGCAGCGCAGGTTGCACAGCGGCGTCAGCTTGAAATACACGAGGCACAGGTTCTTCATATGATTGTACCCGTAGTCGCGCTTGGGCTTGTATTTGGCGAGCCACATTCTGACAAAGCCGCGGAGCATTTTGTACGAAAGCGCGCGCTCTTTTGCGAACAGCGTCGATATGACGGAACTATTGTGTTTCATGGCACTCCAAAAGGCTTCAGCCGGAGCCGCTCCGGGCTTCCGCTCCCCGCGCACAGCGGGGAAGCGCCGCGTATTATAGCACGAGGGGTTTTAATACTACAGCGGAGAGCATACCCGCGCCGCTCTGCGGAAGCTTTCCATTACTATAGCGCGGCGGGCTTTTGAGCCGCTCATACAACTTTCTGAGCCGCCCGCAAGGTCCCGCGAGTCGCTCATAAGATCTTGCGAGTCACGCGCAAGATCCCGCGAGTTACTCGCAAGGTCCTGCGAGCCACGCATAAAATTTTATGAGTGACGCATAAAATCTTGCGGGTCGCCCGCAAGGTCCTGCGAGTTACTCGCAAGGTCCTGCGAGTCGCTCATAAAACCTTGCGAGCGGCGCAAAAAATCCTGCGAGCCGCGCGTCCGGTCTTGCCTTTACGCCGTGTATCTCTATGTAATACAAAGATTTTTCCGTTACTCCGGGACTGTATGCGGTCATAGGAAAAGCGGCAAACCCGCTTTTCCTATGAGACGAGAAAGGGAACGGGCAAAGCCCGTTCCCTTTCTCTCCATTTCGGCACTTGCCTCTATGCCTTTGCCTATAGGTGAAAGCATAAAGGCAAAGCATATATGCCGAGTTCTTTCAGAGAACTCGGACCTTCGGCGACTGCCGAACGCTTGCGGCGAACTCTGTCGTTGCCCCGCTATAGTGTCGAGTTTCCTCAAGAAACTCGAACGTTGCCCGAAAGGGCAACGCCGAACGCCTATGCGTGTATCCGGCGGCATTCGAGGTAGAAGCGCTTTTCGCTCGCTTCGCCCAGAGAAAAGCTTTTGCGGGGAAGCGCGCCCCGTTCCCGAATCGTGGAAAAGAAACCGCCTTTTGCGACCGGCGGCAGGATGATTCCCGCCGCTCCCGCTCCGCGCGTCAGGCGGAGCGCTTCCGCTTCGCCGTGAATATAGTCGATTTTTGCCGCGGGGCGCGCCGCCAAAAATGAATCGAGCACCGGCTGCAAACGGCTCACCGCTAAACCGCCGCCCGCGTCCTGCGCGACACGGAATACGGTTCCGCCGGAATCCCGCGTTACCGCTTTGCCAAAAGCCTCGCCGAGCGCCGCGGCAAGCTCGCCTGCGTCCGCGCCGAACAATACGCGGTGAATCGGCTCAAACGTCAGTCCTTCGTCGTATATGTTTACGATTTCGACCAGCGCGTAGCGCAGCGGGTGCGCCGTGTCGGCAGGGCGCTGCGCCTTGTATTCGTCCCATACCGCCTTCGCCGCCGCGAGCGAATGGTTCCCGTCTCCGACGGCGAACAAAAGGCAGTCGCCTCCAACGGTGTTCTCCGCTTCAAGCTCCGAAAGCGCGCGTTCCGTTGCCTGAAGCATTTCCGCATCCTGAATGTCCCAGCCGATGATATGCCCCGAATCCGGCAGCAGCGCGGTGCTGTACAGCGGCGGCTTTGCCCTGACGCGGGCGCCGGACGCTTCCACCAGACGCTTCAGAGGGTCGTTTGCCAGCAGCATGACGTGCGGCAATTCGAGCGGCGCGTTCCGCCGAATCTCCGTGCGCGGCGGCAAACGTTCCGGCACGGTCGCTTCGCTTGCGCGGATATGCGCCTTTTTCGCCGGGTTCCAGTCATACGCTTCAAGGTCTATTGCCGCGACGATGCCCTTGCGTTTCCGTCCGTACGCGGTACTCCGCTCAACGTAGATAAAGCCCCGGAACGGCTCGGCAAACACGCCCGACGCGAGATAGTCCCGCATAGCGCGATGAATCGCGGCGACGCGCAGAGGCTTGTCGGCGTCGTTCAAGAAAACTTCCGGCAGAACGAGCGAGAGCGTAGAGGGTTTCCCTGCCCGCGCTTCCGCCGCGCGTTCCCAGTACGCGCGGTCCTGCGTGTACTGGTCGCAGGCGAGCGCCGCCCACGCCGCAAGGTCGACGCCCGCGTTGGGGAGCAGGATTTCGGGGACGATAAGGTGCTTCATAAGAGCCGAGTATACTATGAGAACGCCGAGCGATTCCAGCCGCATTCAAGCCGCGAACGGACGCCGCGCTGTGCGCTTCCGGCAGCGCAATAATTGACACCTTGCCGCGTTTTCTTTCATACTCTGCCTTATGAAGACCGCCGACAAATTCACTCTGGCGCGCGTCATCCTCGCGCCTGTTTTTTTTGCCGTATACGTTATCCCGGTCTGGACGGGGTATTGGCGTGCGCTGTCGGTATACGCGATGATTCCGCTGCTTGTCGCGGCGGAATGCACCGATTTTCTGGACGGGTATTTCGCGCGTCGGCTGAAAGAAGGGAGCGATTTCGGGAAATTGTTCGACCCTTTTGCCGACGTACTGCTCCATTTAAGCGCGTTCGCCTGCTTTACGCTCAGCGGGTATATGCCGCCGGTTGTTTTTATGCTGATTGTCTACCGCGAGTTCGCTATGAGTTTCATGCGGCTAGCCGCAATGCAGAAAGGCGTTGTTATCGCGGCGCGGAACGGCGGAAAAGCAAAGACGGCGGCATACGTGATTAGCGCTTTGTATATGCTTTCGCTTGAAAGCGCCGCACGGCTGGGTTTTCCCGCGCCGATACACCCGGCATATCGCTGCGTCGCGCTTGTCCTATGCCTTGTCTGCGCCTGTGCCGCATACGCTTCGTTTTTTGAATATATCTTTCATTTCAAATCGCTGACAGGTAAATGAGCGCGCCGAACACGCTGTCGAGCCTGCCGTAACGGGCGCGCGCGCGGCGGAAGAATCGCTCAGCGCCGTTGCTCCGTAGTCATATCGCCCTCATCTGAGCGGCATTTCAGAATGCCTGATAGCGTCGTCTGGATAGTGTTTGTGCTTAAACAGGTGCCGTATTTTCTGCTCCGCAATAGAATCAACCTTAGGACCAAGCACCACAACGTCAGGCGAGTGAGGCGAATCCGCCTTAAAGTCAAACAAAAGCGGCTCCGTATCAACGTATATGCCTTTTGACACGCTTCCTTTGATATAGTCCTTGTCCGCTGACATTGTGCCGGTATGAATCAAACGATATTCATGTTCGTGGGTGAAATAATCATGCTTTATCAGAGGTGAAATCAGCGCGCACAATTCTGAAAGCGCGTTAAAAAAATCGGTGTCGGTAAAATCTGCGGGCGGTAAAGATTTCAAACAACCCGCGATTTTTTTTCAATTTCTCGTCGCTGTCTTTCTTTACGTATTGGACTTTATACAGTCCGGTCTGGTCTAGTTTCAGGTTTTGCGGCGCCCCGCTCCCCTTGTCAGCTTTCTTCTTGTCATCCTGTAGTTTTCTGAAAACGTCTCCCGCCCCAAAAACGCCTTTTAATTTTTTCCAGTCGATACCGACGGCGACACCCTCTCCGCTATGCCCGTATGAGCTGTTCCACATAACAATTTCGTCCGCGTTTTCGGAAAAACTTCGGATATAGGTGAGCGATTCTTCGGCGTTATGGGTTTTTATTTTTTTTATTGCGTCTAACAAAGGCTGCCGCTTCTGGTTGTTTTTCAAAAAACCTTCGATTTCCGCAAAGAAGACTTTGCCCTCTTCGCTGTCGTTTTGATACGCGGTAGGCGCGAGGCGCAACGTGCGGCTTTCGAGCATTTTTTCAAAAGCGCTCATGCTGGCGTATTGGTAGAGGTATTTGCCGGCAGGGGCGTTAGATTCGTCGACAAGGCAGTCTTTCCAAAGCGAATGCAACGCTTGAGCCAGTTCTTTATGCGCTTCTGAATCGGCGCCTTTCTTTTTGCAAAAGGCGATAATCCCTAAAAAAGGGTGGAGCGCGGTATCCAGTTCCTCATAAGTGAATGCCGTTAAAAACCAGTCTATGCCGCCTTTGATTTTTCTGTCGACAAACTTCGTAAACTCTGGAGCAAATTGTGAATCACGGTTCGCGCTTCCTTATAGTTCAAGAAACAATTCTTGTCGTCGCCGCTTTGCCGATACGCAAATCCGCGCCAGAAAAACGCCCCCGCAAAATCCGGCTTCAGCCGTATCACTGCGTCAAAGTCCGCTATCGCGTTGTCATATTCGCCTTTCTTTCCATACGCAATTCCCCGATTATGAAACGCCCCCGCATAATCCGGCTTTAGCTGTATCGCTGCGTCAAAGTCCGCTATCGCTTTGCCATAGTCGCCTTTATCAGTATACACACAGCCGCGATTATCAAATGCTTCCGCATCATCCGGCTTCAGCCGTACCGCTGCGTCAAAATCAGCTATCGCTTTATCGTAGTCGCCTTTATTATCATATGCAATTCCCCGATTATTAAACGCCTCCGCATAATCCGGCTTTAGCCGTATCGCTTTGTCATAATCCGCTATCGCGTTGTCATATTCGCCTTTATCAGCATATGCACTGCCTCGATTATGAAACGCTTCCGCAAAATCCGGCTGTAGCTCTGTCGCCTTCGTGTAGGCTTCTATCGCCGCGTCGTATTCTTTCTTGGCATAGCGCTCGTTTCCCTGCGCCCAAAAAGCCGCCGCTTCCGCGTTCAGTTTTTCGCCCTTTTCTGCCATTTTGTCCCTCCGCTGTTCGTTTCGCAGCCTTTTGCGCCGGTCGCTTCTATGCGCGGCAGTTTCCCCGCCCCCGCGCTTCAGGGCACTTATGCCGTATAACTGCCTTGCTGCAAAGCGCAACTGCCTTGTTGCGAAGCGTAACTGCCCAAATCCAAAATAAAACAAGGCAGTTTCAAAGTATATCTAGGTAGATATAAAATATATCTGGACAGATATAAAATATATTTAGGTAGTTATAGAATGTATCTAGGTAGCGTGGACTGGAAGGTAGAGAAACAAACACCTGACATGAATGGCGGCGATGAAGGAAGCGGTGAGCTTTGCATAGCGCGTAGCAATTCCCCGCCAGCGCTTGAGGGCGCGAAAGACGTTTTCAATGACGTGCCGTGCCCGATACAGCG
>NZ_BBPW01000025.1:0-10346 GCF_001028545.1 Treponema endosymbiont of Eucomonympha sp.
TGCCGTTCTGACGCGCGGCACACATACGGCGATTTTGCAAAGATGACGATATGTTCGTTCAACAGGAGAAACGTATGAGCGATAGTGAAGTGCATACTGCTGAAAAAGCATCGGAAACACTGCCGCGTGATTCAGAAGAGCAACGCGGCAACGCGCGGGACAAAAGAAAGCCTTTTTATAGAAAAAAGGTCTGCCGCTTTTGCACGCAGAAGCTGAAGATGAATTACAAAGAACCCGACGCGCTGCGCCGCTTTACGACGGAGAGCGGGAAAATTCTGCCGCGCCGGATTACCGGCACCTGCGCCAAACATCAGCGGGGACTTACGCTTGAAATCAAACGCGCGCGCGCTATCTGCCTGCTGCCGTTTGTCGCGAATTAGTCGCGTTGGCGTTCGGTGTCTGCGCTGAACGCAACACCCGCCTCTGGTCAACTCCGTCCAAAGGCGGGGCATTTTTTTGTACGGATTTGAAACGAGGAGCTTGGAACATGAAAGTCATTTTGAATCAGGACGTAGAACAGCTTGGCGAAGAGGGAGAGGTGAAAAATGTCGCGAATGGGTACGCCCGCAACTACCTTTTCCCGCGAAAGCTCGCGGTGCTGTACAGCGACCGCGCTGCTGCCGTTTTTGAAGCGCGCAAGAGCGAAATCGAGGCGCGCAGACAGGCAAAACGCACAGACGCTTCGAGTCTGAAGTCCCGGCTGGAGGAGCTTACGCTGGAGCTGTCTGTGCCGGTCGGTCGAAATGGAAAACTCTACGGTGCCGTCACCAATCACATGATTGCGGAAGAATTAGGCAAGCGCGGGTTTGAGATTGAGCAGAAGCGCATAGAACTGCCGGGCACCGCAATTAAGCATACGGGGCGGTATACGGTTACTATCCGTCTGTACGAATCAGCGGTTGCCGAAATGCCGCTCGTCGTGCGGAGCCAGAGTGAAGCGCGTCCGTCTCTTACAGGCGCGCAGCCGCCAAAACAAGCGGCTCAGCCGAAATCGGCGACGGAAAACACGGACGGCGCGCAAGCCGAATAATGGCGCTGCTGCGGGATTCTATCCCGCCGCACAGCGAAGCGGCGGAAGAGGCGGTTTTGGGCGCGGTGCTGCTGGACTGGCAGGCGATAGGCAGGGTCATCGCGTACCTGCGCCCCGAACGCTTTTACCTCAAGCGCAACGAAATCGTGTTTGCCACGATGCTTTCTCTGTTTCAGAAGGGAGAGCAGTGCGACCTGCTCACGCTGTGCGAGGAGCTTCGGTCGGCGGGGCAGCTTGACGCGGCGGGCGGCGTCGCCTATGTAACGTCGCTCACCGACACGGTGCCGACGAGCGCGAACGTCGAGTATTACGCGCGGGTAGTGCTCGACTCGTCGATACGGCGGGATTTGATTAAAATAGCCGCCGAAGTTACCGCCGATTCGCACGATGAAACGAAAGAGGCGCGGACGGTTCTCGAAGAAGCGCAGAATAAAATCTACGCACTCACCGACCTGAACAACACCTACGACATAAAAGACCCTCGGGACAAAGATTTCGGCGTTCTGCCGGTCATAAACCTGATAGAGCAGCGTACCAAAAACCGCGAGGCGTACACCGGAATCCCCTCCGGACTCACGGAACTCGACGCGCTGACGAGCGGGTTTCAGAACTCGGAGTTTATAATCATCGGGGCGCGCCCGTCTATGGGGAAAACCGCGCTGGCGCTATCTATGGCGCAGCATATGGCGCTCGACCAGAACATTCCGGTCGGCTTTTTTACGCTCGAAATGTCTATGCTGCAAATCATGCTGCGCATGCTGACGCAGGAATCGAAGATTCCCGCCGAACATATCAAAAACGGCTTCATGAAAATCAGCGATTTTCAGCGTCTGCAAGACGCCGGCGCCCGCCTGTACGAGGCGCCGCTGTGTCTGGTGGACGCGCCGAACATGAAGCTGCTCGACCTGCGGGCGCTCGCCCGCCGAATGGTGTCGGCGTATCACGTAAAAATCATCTTTATCGACTATATTTCGCTCGTTTCGCTCGAAAACACGTACAACAAGCCGCGCTTCGAGCAGATTGCCGAGATTTCCCGCTCGCTCAAGAGTCTTGCCCGCGAGCTGGAGATTCCGCTGGTGGTGCTGTCGCAGGTGAGCCGCGACGCGGAGGAAAAGGAGCCGAATCTGGCGAACCTGCGGGAATCCGGCTCGATCGAGCAGGACGCCGACGTGGTGCTGTTCATTCACCGCGACCGGCAGAAGCAGGCGGAGGAAAGCCCGCAGCAGCTTGAGGCGAAGCTGATCGTCGCAAAACAGCGGAACGGTCCTATCGGCACGGTGAAAATCGTCTTTCTGCCGCAGTTTACCAAGTTCGAGAACCTTGCGCGGGGATAAGCTCTTGTAAACAACAGCTTATCTCCTTCTCTTAAAAACTACTCTTGATTAAACATATCTGTTGATAAATAGGTAAATCCGGAATCCGGCAGAATAGCGACGATGGTTTTGCCTTTATTCTCCGGCCGCCTGGCAAGTTCTGTTGCGGCGTACACCGTAGCTCCCGATGAGGCGCCTACGAGAATGCCGTCCGCCTTGGCGATTTTCCGTGCGGTTGCGTAGGCGTCGTCTGCCTCAACGGCGATGACCTCATCATAGATGTTTCTGTTTAGTGTTTTGGGCAAGAAACTCTCCGGCACGCCGACGACCGGATGAACGCCGGTTATGTCCCTGTCCGGAAATTTGCCGTCCGGGGTTGGCAGCGTATTGGGGCCGGGCTGCACCACAACGACTTTTATGTTGGGGTTTTTCGATTTTAAGTATTCCCCTGCGCCGGTTATGGTACCGCCGGTACCCGAACTGGCAACAAGAATGTCAACTCTGCCTTTTGTGTCCTCCCATATTTCTGGTCCGGTGGTCGCCCTGTGTATATCGGGGTTAGCGGGATTGGCGGTTTGATTCAGCAGTATATATTTAAGCCCCGTTTCCCTGGCTTCTTTCTGCAACTCGCTGTCAAGCGCCCCAAATGCCGCGACAATATCGCCGTGGGTTTCCTGAACTATCTTTAACACCGCGGGGACACTGAATAATCTCCGCGTATCCGCTCCAAATGCCCTCATTATTTTAAACCGTTCCTCGCTCACGTTGTCCTGGACATACACCCTGAATTTATAGCCCTTGGCTGCCGCATAGGCCGCAAGCCCTATGCCGGTATTTCCGCTGGTTCCTTCAACGATTAGCGTGTCCTTTGTCAGCTTGCCGCTGGCTTCCGCAGCTTCAATCATAGACAACGCGATCCGGTCCTTCACGCTGCTCAGGGGGTTGAAATACTCCAGTTTCCCGATTATCGCGGCTTCCAGTTTGTTTGCCTTTTCATAATTGGTCAGTTCCACCAGCGGGGTATTCCCCACTAATTCCGAAATCGACTTGTACACGCCGCCTCTTGTTTTGTCTCCCATGATATGACGTCCTTTTCTCAAATTTTATGCAAATAACCACCGTTTTGGATATTTGGCATGAGCCGACTAGATTTATATACTAGCGAACTCATAGAAATAATAGTATCAACAGTAAAAAAGTCAAGCCTTATTCGTAAAAAGGCAAAAAAACATTCAGCATAGAATAAACTTCTCCACGGCTACGGCGTCCGCGTCTCCGAACAATTTCAGGCAACCGGAGCAGCCGGAGACGCGGCCGTTGACGACCATATGGTCACCGAGGTGGTATATCGGCTGTATGGTTTGACGGAAGCGGAGATTAAGGCGGCGGACGGGACAAAGCGAACGCCCGACATTTGTTGCCCTCGCCGAGCGGCTCGTTGCTTGCGACAGACTCGCCGCATACCGGTACAGGCACAGAGGCAAAGCCTGTGTGCGGCAAACGGCTTTCGCGCGGGTTTTGCCGGGCGCATATTGCGTTCGGCTTTGCCGAACGTTCGGGTTTTTTGAGGAAACCCGACAGAGAGGCGGAGCGGGGCTGCCCAGACGCGGCGTGTAACTGGGCGGATATAAAATATATCTAGGCAGTTATGCCGTGTAACTGCCTTAATCCAAGTCAAAACTGCCTTGCTGTAAAGCAAAACTGCCTTAATACAAAGTGTAACTGCCTTGTAACAAAGCAAAATTGCCTTGTTACAAAATATAACTGCCTTAATTCAAATCGTAACTGCCTTAATACAAAATAAAATAAGGCAGTTTTGAAGCAAGATAAGGCAGTTATAAAACAGAACAAGGCAGTTATGGAGTGAAACAAGGCAGTTGCAAAGTATAACAAGGCAGTTTTGTGATAAAACAAGGCAGTTTTGCGCCCTCTGTGGACAACGATATGCCCGCCGTGACGCTTGAACTGTATGCGATAGTAGGGGATAATGCTTATAAAAGAAGGTGGCATTGTGTCAACAAAGCGCCAAGTCTTTAGCTTTGTCAGTTTACTGTCTAATTCTTACTTAAACTTACAAAAAAAATGTAGTATAATAGCATTATGAATATGATTACAGGCGAATTGATAACCCTATTCAATTTTTTGCTGCCCGGGTTTATCACCTCATTTCTCTTTTATTCTTTAACGGCGTTCCCCAAGAAGTCCGAATTTGAAGCAGTCGTGTTCGCGCTCATATACACAGTAATCATAAATGCGCTTGTGAAATCGCTTCCATTTAATGAAGCGCTCTGTTCAGTAGTTTTTGCAATGATTTTGGGGTTTTTATGGGCGTTTCTTTACAACAATGATATTATACATACACTATTGCGTTTATTAAGGATAACAAAAAAGACTTCATATCCGTCTGAATGGTATGGAACATTTTCTGCGACAGAGACATATATTGTTTTAGAGTTGAAAGACGAGCGGAGAATAATGGGTTATCCGCTGGAATGGCCAAACAATCCGCAACAGGGACACTTTGTTTTAGAGAATGCCGAATGGCTTATTGATAAAGACGGAAAATCTGCTACAATTCCATTACCGACTGTTTCAAAGATACTGATAGATGCTGCCAACGTTGAAATGGTCGAGTTTATAAAATTTGACGATAAGCTGGAAGGAGCGCAAAATGAATGCTGAAGCACCGAGACCGTTAATTTATAAAGACGGCAAGACTTGGATTATCGCACGGGACGGGCGAGGTTTGGTTGAAATTAAAAAACCGGCTGTACCGCCCCCGTCCCCTCCGCCAAAGGCACAGTCAAAATAATGCCTGCACACCGTGACGAATGAGAAGAAGCGCAAAATGAATGCCAAACAACTACAGCCTCTAATGAATGGGGAAAATTGGACTGTCTTAACAAGGGATTGCAATCCCGTATTGGTTGAAATTAAAAAACCAGCCCTACCGCCTCCTTCGCCGCCACCGAAAGTGCCGTCAAAATAATCGGCTCGCTGGAAATCGGCAGCAAAGAGTAAAACCTTATGTCCATAAACCGCCTCATCCTCGGCGACAACCTTGAAATCCTCAAAACCATAGAAGCGGACAGCGTGGATTTGATTTACCTTGACCCGCCGTTCTTCAGCAACCGGAACTATGAGGTCATCTGGGGAGACGCGGGCGAAGTCCGCAGCTTTCAGGACCGCTGGGCGGGCGGCATAAGCCACTATATAGACTGGCTCAAAGAGCGCGTCGAGGAAATGCACCGCATACTGAAGCCGACGGGCAGTATCTTTCTGCACTGCGACTGGCACGCAAACGCATATATTCGGGTATTTGTTTTAGACAAAGTTTTCGGAGAAGACGGTTTTATAAATGAATTTGTTTGGAAAAGAAGTTCCACCCGTTCCAGTATCTCTAAAGCCGCAAGAAAGAATTACGATACAATTTTCTATTATGCAAAGTCAAAAAACCATATATATAATCAGGTGTTTATGGGGCTTTCACAAGCATCTAAAGATTTGTACAAAAATAAAGACGAAAAGGGTGTTTATCAAACAGTGCCTTTATTGGTAAGCGGTAAACGCAACGGTGAAACAGGAAAAGTTTGGAAAAACATCGATCCAAACAAACACGGGAAAGAAGGCATGCATTGGGTTACAACTCCTGATAAATTAGATGAATATGATAGACAAGGTTTAGTCTACTTTCCTCCTAAAGGGGTAACTCCACGATTAAAATATTATTCAAATCAAAGCCCGGGCGTGCCATTAAGTGAAATATGGGATGATATACTATTGGTACAAAGACACGAAGCAATAGGCTACCCCACGCAAAAGCCGGAAGCACTGCTTGAACGCATTATCAAAATGGCAAGCAACGAGGGCGACACGGTGTTCGACCCCTTTGCCGGCGGCGGCACGACGATTGCCGTGGCGGACAGACTAAACCGCCGGTGGCTCGGCGTTGACCAGTCGGTGCAGGCGATAAAGGTTACGGAGTTCAGGCTGCAAAAACAGACGGATTTATTCACCGCGCCCTATACCGTGCAGCTCCATAAATACGATTACGATATGCTCCGCTACAAGGACGCGTTTGAATTTGAAAGCTGGATAATCGCGCAATGCGGGGGAACGCCCCAGAACAAAAAAGGCGGGGACAAGGGCATTGACGGCAAGGCTGCGGACGGCACGCCGATACAGGTAAAACGCTCGGACACTGTCGGCGTCAACGTAATCAAAAACTTTTCCGTATCCGCCAAGCAGTTTGACAAAAGCCTCTTTGAACAGAACGCGGCAGCCCTCAAGCCGGTCGGCACAATCATCGCCTTTTCTTTCGGCAGGGGCGCGATAGAAGAAACCTCGCGCCTTAAAAACGAAGAACGCATACTCATCCGCCTGCTCCGGGTTGAAGAGATAGTCCCCGTTGCCGTTAAGCCCGCTATCAGCGTTCATATCAGCGAAATGGAACAGGACGAAAAGGGAACGCGGAAGATAGCGTTTGCCGCGGCGGGACAAAGCCCCGCCGGAATCGAGTTTTATAGCTGGGACTTTATGTATGACGCCGAAAAGGGATTCAAGCCGCAGGTTTTGCTTGACAAAACAGGAACGCAAACCTGTTCGTTCAAAACAGGAAGCCATACTATCGCCATAAAGGTTGTTGACAATGACGGGCTTGAGAACACTGAGGTAATCAGGCTGAAGATAAACGGAAAAGTAGAACAGGTTACATAAAGGGAACGCGATAGGGAGCAGTCCACCGTTCCGGTCTAGGCGATAGACCGGACTCGGTTTTATTTCTTACACCCTACAATATAGCCGCCTTTAGCGGCTTAATCTGCTTCAAAACGTGTTCAATTTTGCGCTTTGTTAAAGTCGTTTCAATATGCTCCTGAAAGCGGAGAAAATAACCTTCTGAAAGACCAAAAAGCGTGGTCAGCCGCAAATCAGTATCGGCGCTGATACCGCGTTTGCCGTTTACAATATCACTTATGCGGTTGGGAGGAATGTCTATAGCCCGCGCTAATGCGTTCCGGGACAGGTTATAGGGCTGCATAAACTCTTCTTGCAGATACTTGCCAGTGTGGTCGAGTTGAATATATGTATCCATAACAGGCTCCTTATCTATTCCGTATTACATACTACACAATACGTTTTATTTTGCCAAGAGGGGAACCTTCGCTGGCTCCTTAATGATAATCTGTAATCTCGACATTTTCGGCATTATTGTTATTCCAATAGAAACAAACGCGATACTGGTCATTAATTCGTATAGAATGCTGCCCTTTCCTGTCCCCTCTGAGCGCTTCAAGACAGTTCGACGAAGGTATCCTTAAATCCTCGATGACACTTGCGGCATGAATAGCGGTCAGTTTGTTGAATGCCCGTGCTTGAATGTCCGTCGGCAATCTCTTTGACACCGTGCCATTAAAGATTTTCTGAGTTTCCTTATCATTGAATGATTTAATCATCGTCTCTCTGTCAAATATGACTAAGTCTTGAAAGCGTGTTGTAAATCCCTTGCATCATCCTACTAATCAACCCGCGGAAAAGAAAGAGGACTGTGATTGTTCCACTTTAAAACTGAAACGAACCGTTCGGAAATATCCCGACGCTCCGGTGTGTCAAAAGAAAGCAACGCACCGCTTCCGGCAAATTTCGGCGTTGCCAAACGACAGATAGGTGCGGTATCTTTCCTCTTTATCATTTTTAGCTCTGGAGGTAGTCATGCAGACGGAAAAAGCGGCGCAGAAAGTGAACGCGAGCGGCACACAGGCTTCCACCTCCATGCCTCTGCCTGTGTGCCTTTCAATATGTGCCGCGGAATTTCTCAGGAAACTCGATAACAAGCCTGCGGTATGCGTCCGTAGTGGAGTCGCCGGATGACTTGCCGCGCCTTCCCTCGCCTTATCTTGTGCCTCGCCGGACCGCTCGCCGCGGGTAAAAACGCCGTGGCGGATATCCTCGCCGCGCACGAGTTTGCCTGCGTCGACGCGGACGCGCTGGCGCACCGCGTCATTGCCGAAAAACGGGACGAAATCGTGCGCCTGTTCCGTCGCGACGCGGAGCGGGCGGGAATCAGCCTCATTTCGGGCGGGGAACTGAACCGCAAAGCGCTCGGCTCGCTCTTGTTCAAAAACCCCGCGCTGCTGGCGCGGCAGGAAGCGCTCGTCCACCCCGAAACGGAGCGGCTCATTACGGAGTTTATCGACGCGCACCCCGACCGGCACGTCGCGATCAACGCCGCCGTGCTCTGCAAAACGGCGCTTATGGCGCGCTGTCCTCTCGTCCTGTACGTCGACGCTCCTCGTATCGTCCGGTTTTTCCGCGTGCGGCGGCGCAACCGGCTTCCGGCGCGGCGGATTCTGGAAAGATTTCGTGCACAGCGGCATATCCGTTCTCAATACAAACGCGCGAATGCCGATATATACACCATATGGAACAATGGGAGCTTCGCCCACCTTGAGCAAAAGGTGGACAATTTTCTCCGCTACTGCGAAAAGAGAGGGTATGTGATATGGAAGAAGGAAAGCGAACTTTATGGATTATAGCTGCGGTCGGTGTTTTTTTGTCGGTGGTTACCGGAACCGCATTGCTGCTGTACACGCCGCGTTCCAAAAACGCTTCAGCCGCGCCGGTGTCCCCGCAAGCAGTGAGCGGTATAGGGACGATTCCGCCGCCACCGCTCCCCCGTCCAACGGAACCGCGGCCTGTCGGCGCGGAGGGCATAGGTTCCCCGTTGAATGAAAGTGCACAGCAGCAGCCGAATGCCGTGCTGCCGCAAAAGGCGAACGACGTAACGGTGTACGCGGAGAATGCGCACGTATACGGAAGCTCCACAACGATTGATTTAAATGCGCTTAAATCGGTGCCGGCGAGCGTAACGCCCGAAAACGAGGCTGCGCGCAAGGCGGTCGCCGCCGCTGCCGAGAAAAAAGCCGCGGAGGTGAAGCGGGCGGCGGAATCAGCGCAAAATACGGCACAGAATGCGGCGAAGCTTCCCGCCGCAAAACCAACTAAACCCGCCCCGACGCCAGCTCCGAAAGCCAAAACAGCAGCGGGAAAAGAATACTGGGTGCAGGCCGCGTCGTTTACGGTTCGGAAAAACGCCGAATCCGCGCTTGCCGTGCTCGCCGAGAATAAACTGCAAGGGGAAATATTTACCCATATTGACGCAACGGGCAAAACGTTTTACCGCGTCCGCGTCGGACCGTATGCGACCGAAACCGAAGCGAAGTCCTGGCAGGAGCGAATCGCGCTCATAGACCAATTCGCCAAAGCTACCACATTCGTATCAGCGGCGCGATAGCAGCATCAAAGTCGCTCTGGGGTGTGCTCGGGGAAATTTCAGCTTGCCTCCAAATAGCTTTATAGCGCGCATTTCCAGCATTAATCGCGGCGCTTTTGCCGAAAACGCGCACAAAGCCGCTTAAACTCCTCCATAAAGGATAGCATGAAAATGCTACCCCTTTTTTGTCTGCTTATTGTCGCGCACGCCGTCCGCGCAGAAACTGTTTCGCTTGCGTCCGCGCTTTTGTTTGAGGCGAAAGATTCGCCCGCGCTGACGCAGTCTGCTTCGCTGTTCGCCCGTTACGAGCGGTGCGTGTTTTTCGCGTTCGTCTCTGCCGATATGCACGAGCTGTCCGGTATAGCCGCTTTTGCAAACGCGGAATTGACGAGCGAATTGGCGGGGCAAATCCGGCTTTTGCCTGCGGTTACGCTGTTAGGCGGCAATCTTGTCAAAGGCAACGCACTGTCCCGCCTTGCTAACCCGGTTATTGTGTCATATCTTACCCCGACCGGGCGGATAACTCTGCCGCGAGCGGGCGCCGGCAGCGCCGTTCCGCGTACCAGCGGGAGTCATGTGGGCGCCGTTGCGGTGCGCTTCGTGCTTCCGCCTTTTTCGGGCGCGGCGGGCATAGTCCGCGAAAGCCCGGTCGAGCTTTACCCAAGCAAAACGGCGCAGGGTTTGACGCTCACCCTCCCCCTTGCCCCGGGCAAAACCGCCCCCCGCTTCCCCG
>NZ_BBPW01000026.1:0-17304 GCF_001028545.1 Treponema endosymbiont of Eucomonympha sp.
CGCGCGCCCTCACGGTGCGGACGTCCCCCGTCAGGAACGGCGCGAAGTCGCGCCCCGGCTCGACGTGGATATAGTGCCGGTCCTTCTTGAGCGCGCCCGTCGTCGCGTCGTGCAGCGCGAGCGCCGTCTTGTCCGCGACGACCGGCACGGAATCCAGCCCCGCGGGTCCCGCGAAGCCGACGGGCGCGCCCGTAATGCGCTCCACGTCCGCGTCGCAGGCAAGGCTTACGCCGCCCGCCTTGAGCAGCGCGGCGAGCTTCGCCTCGTTCACGTCGAGGTCTCCGCGCATGCACACGGCGAAAAACGCTTCGGGATAGACGCCGCCGTTCGGCTCGCGCTTGAGCCCCGCGCCGCCGGGCGCCGCGCTCAGGTCGAGGGCGCAGTTCTCCGCGCGGTAGATAAGCGTCTTGATAAAGGAGCGCGGCGCGATATGCAGGAACGCGGCAAGCTCGGCAATCGTGCGCACGCTGGGCGTGTCAATTTCTTCTATAGATAGTGCGGTCGCCGCGCCTTCCGCAGCGTCGTCCGCGCAGGCGGCTTTCTCGTCGTTCGCGGCATAGCCGCATTTTGGGCACAGAATCAGCGTGTCGTCGCCGACGGCGCTCTCCACCATAAACTCCTCGGAGTCCGAGCCGCCTATCTGCCCCGAGTCGGCCCGCACCGTCAGCACGGACAGCCCGCAGCGCGCGAAGAGCCTGCGGTACGCGGCGGCAAAGCGCTCATACGTCTCGCCGAGGCTCGCCTCGTCCGCGTGATACGAATAGGCGTCCATCATCGTGAACTCGCGCCCGCGCATGACGCCGTAGCGGGGGCGGATTTCGTCGCGGTATTTGGTGTTGAGCTGATAGACGGTGAGCGGGAGCTGCTTGTAGGAGGCAAGCTCGTCGCGGACGAGCGCGGTGGCGGCTTCCTCGGCGGTGGGGCTGACGACCAGCTCCTGCCCGACGCGGTTTGTGACGCGGAGCATTCCCGCGCCCATAGTGTCCCACCTGCCGGATTCGCGCCACAGCTCGCCGGGCACCAGCACGGTCGGCTTGATTTCCAGCGCGCCTATGGCGTCCATTTCCTCGCGGATAATGGTTTCCACTTTCCGGTAGGCGCGGAGACCGAGCGGCAGATAGGCGAACAGCCCGTTGCCCAGCTTGCGGAGCAGACCGGCGCGGAGCATAAGGCGGTGGCTTGCGATGACCGCCTCGGCGGGCGCTTCGCGGAGCGTTGCGGGCAGCGTTTGTGACATTTTCATGCGGCGGAGTATAGCGCGAAAGCCTTTGGCGCGCTACTGCGCACCAAAGGCTTTCGTTCAAGCTTCTTGAGGGAACTGTCGCACGCCTGCGGCGTGCTTACCGAGTTTGCTCCGCTTCGCTTATCGCAAACTCGCGGGCAGATAAGGCGAGCGGGTGAACGGCATAGAGGTTTTCGCCCTTCGGCAAGCCTTCGCGGCAGGCATTCGGGCGCAAAAAGAGGGGCTGCCTTGCGGCAGCCCCTCTCCCGCCCGCGCACAGGAGGTAGTGCGTATGGGCGGGCTTCTCATCGCCTCTCTTCGGGCGTTCCCTGCGGGAAACGCCGCCTATGGGTTTGTCAGTCGAACTTCTTTCCCCGCAGGCTCCACGAGCCTTTTGGGAAGCAGATCATGCCGCTGTCCCCGCGCTGCCGATACACGAGCAGCCGATCGTCGGTATTCGTGTCCGTTCTCGCGTCGGTCTCAAAATAACAGTAGTCCCCATTACTCTTGCCGTCCGAAAACACCCGCTCCTTCGTCACATACTGGTAGTCGGCGGCTATCCAGTTCGAGTCGGACAAGTCGCCCTCGACAAACCAGAACTCGCCGTCCTCTCCGAGGTAGCCGCCTTCGGGAAACGCAAATCGATAGCTCGTCCGCGCGTGCTTAAACGCCACGAGGTCTGTGCGGCTCGGGGGGAGCAGCACGCGGTTCTCCAGAAACGCGAAACAGCGCATGCTCAGGATAATCCCAACTAAACTGCTGCGGTAATCCCGTATAGCCGCTTGCCAGCGCTTGCCGTTTCCGACGAGCGTAAGCACATTCGGGTTGCCGTTCGTCGGCTCCATTTCGTAGCCGCGCGCCTTGACCGCGTTGACAATGTCCTGCAATTCTATGCCGCTCATAACCAGCCACTGCTCTTTCTGTTTGTTGCTGTCATAGCCTACCGGACCTTCAAAGTCGAACAGTGGACGCCCTTCGAACTCCAGCGTCAGCACCTGTTTCGCCTTGCTCCACGCCGCATAGCTTGCGTTCGCCTTCGGCGCGGCGTAGGTCATTTCGCCTGCCACGTTTTCGACGCCGTATAGCTGGTATGCGTCGGAGAAACGCATAAAGGGACCGTCAAAAGACGGCTTCATTCCGCGGTCGGCAAAAGGCTTCTCCCAGTCTTTTATGTGCTTGCTGTTTAGATAAATCGTCAGCTTCCCGTCTCTGCTGCGCCAGTCTTTGGCAGGCGTCAAGCCGTACCCGTCAACGTACATGTTGCGCTGCCGGGAGCCGTCCCTGAAATAAAACGTAAAGTTGCCGGGTCCTATCGGGGCTTCTTTAGGGGGCTGGTTCGAATAGCGCCCTGCCCCGCCGCGCGCGCCCGGCGCAAGATCCTGCCGACACGAAGCCAGCGCCGCCGCGCCTATGCCGAGCGCCAAGAGAACAAGCAAGCGTCTTTTCATGATAAAGCCTCCGTGCCGGGCGCTGCCTGTTTGGGCAAGTTTCGGGTTTGCCGATTTGCCCTTAATATGCGGCAAGCCTGCGGTGCGCCGCATATTAAGGGGAGCGCGCGTCCGTGTCCGCCGCTCCGTCCTGCGCCACTATTATACATAAAAGACGGCGTATTTGTCAAAAGGCTTAAGGGCGCAACGCTCTTGCAGCCCCGCCCGCTGACCGCTATGCTTTTGCCGTGCGCTATTTCTTTGAGACCTACGGCTGCCAAATGAACAAGGCGGAGAGCGCCGCCGTCGAGCAGCTTCTGCTGGGGCGCGGGTGGAGCGCGGCGGCTACGGCGGAAGAGGCGGATATGGCGGTCATAAACACCTGCTCGGTGCGCGCGACCGCCGAATCGCGCATATCCGGCAGGCTCGGCTGGTACGCGGGGCTGAAGGCGGTGCGGCTCGGCGCGCCGGAGGCGAAGAGCGCGGCATATCCCGCCGCCGCCCGCGGGCGCCCCCTCGCGCTGGCGGTTATGGGTTGTATGGCGGAACGGCTGCTGGGGAGCTTCAAGGCGCGCTTTCCCGTCGTCGATTACGTCGTCGGCACGTTCCAGAAGCAGCGTTTCGCCGGAATCGCCGAAGCCGTCGAGCAGCGCCGAAGTCTGCGGGACGCGCCGACGGCCGACGCTCCCGCCGAAGAATATCGCTTCCCTGCGCTCTCGCTTGCGCCGGGCGCGTCGAGCGCGTTCGTGCCGGTCATGCACGGCTGCGACAACTTCTGCGCCTACTGCGTCGTCCCCTTCGTGCGCGGGCGCGAAGTCTCCCGCAGCCCAGAGCACCTCCTCGCCGAAATCGACGCGCTGTCCGCCCGCTCCGTCCGCGAAATCACGCTTCTGGGGCAGAACGTCAACTCGTACCGCTGGCAGGGCACGGACTTTCCCCGCCTCGTCCGCCTCGTCGCCGACCGCCTCCGCGAGACCGCCTCGCCCGTCGAGTGGGTGCGCTTCCTGTCGAGCCACCCGAAAGACCTGTCGCCCGCGCTCATTCAGACTATGCGGGACGAGCCGCTCCTCTGCCGTCACGTCCACCTGCCCGTGCAGCACGGCTCCACCCGAATCCTCCGCGCCATGAACCGGCGCTACACCCGCGGGGACTACCTTGAGAAAGCCCGCCTCGTCCGCGAAAGCCTGCCCGGCGCGTCGCTCTCGACCGATATGCTCGTCGGCTTCCCTGGCGAGACGGACGCCGACTTTGCCGAGGCGCTCAGCCTTCTGCGGGAAGTGCGCTTTGAGTCGGCGTTTATGTACTATTACAACCCGCGCGAAGGAACCGCCGCCGCCGCGATGCCGGGGCAAATCCCGCTCGCGGTCAGGAAAGAACGCCTGCAGGCGATTATCGACTTGCAGCTCGCCGTTACGCGCGAGGAAATGGCGAAGCGGATCGGGCAGGAAGCCAAAGTGCTCGCGCAGTCCGTGTCGCGCGGCAAGCCGTCCGCCTCTCCGCACGACTTGCGCCAAGCCCTGCCGCACGAGTCGCCTCTAGTTTCAGCATACGGTGTATCGAACGGTATCTGCGCGCACGAGCGCAATAAGCACGAGTCGCACCAAGTTTCGGCGCATGAAGCGCACCGTTCCCCCGCCGGCTTGCGCGGCGCGACAAACCGCCTGCACGCAGACGACGACCAAAAGCCTGCCGCCGAACTGCTCGGCAAGACCGAGCGGGACGAGCGCGTCGTGTTTGCCGCGCCAAAGAGTATGTTGGGCAGATTCGTTACGGTGAGGCTGTCAGAATTGACCGGCAATACGTTTCGTGGTATAGTGCGCTGATTGTATCCGGGAGGGTGCCGTGCCAAAGAAGCTGCTGTATTTCATTATATTCCTGCTGGTAGCGTTGCTGTTTTTCCTGCTGAATAAAGACCACGTCTGCGATATTACGTTCTTCCCCCGCGTGCTCGAATTTAAAGCCGTGCCTGTCGTATACAGTTCGGTTATCTCCTTTTTGCTGGGGGTGCTGATTATGGCGCCGTTCTCGCTCTTCCGCTCAAAGAAGCGCGACCCGAAACCCGGCAAGTACGGCGGCAAATCCACCGGCAGCGAATAAAGCTGCGCCGCATGGAACAGCTTGCGGGGAGACGCGCCGCGAAGGCGGCACCGTGTCGGCGCGCTGTGCCGAAATGGCTGCTCTGCGCCGTACTAGCCGCATTGCCGGCGGTTTCCGTCTTTGCGGAGGACGCTTCCGTAAAGGCACTTATCGACAAGGCACTCGCGGATAACGCTTCCGGCGCACAGACGGTTTCCGCGACGCTCGCCTCGCTTGAACAAGCCGTGCTCGCTTCAGTCGCCCCTTCAGACCCCCGTTCCCTCTATGCCTTTATCGGCTCTTTGCAGGAACAGCGCGGACTCTATGCCGAAGCGTCCAGCGCCTACGCGGTTTCCGCGGGCATTATTGCCGAAAACGCTCCCGGAATGCCGCAGGTCTCCGCCGAACAGTTGACGATTAACGCAGTGCGCTGCGCACTGTCGGCAGGGGAGTATGAGACTGCTGAAGCGTACCTTGATTCTGTTGTAGTGCGTCAGGCGGAGGACCCGCTTATCGCCGCATATGCAAAACTCTATGCGGTATGGTGCTTGATTGTGAAGGCGGACGGCGGGCAGCGCATGAAGGAAGCCGTTGAACTGCTGAAGCAGTATACCACCCAAAACGATATGGAGCCGGTTCGTCCGGCGATGCTGCTGATGCTCTGGCGCATTGCCGGAGACACGGAAAGCGGCGAAACGCTCGCCGCCCGCTATCCGCATTCTCCAGAAGCCGCTATCGTTTCGGGTAAAGCGGAGTTGCTAGCGACTCCACTTTGGTGTTTCTTTTCAGAGCGTGCCCTGCCGCCGGATACGGTTTCGGCACAGCTTGAATAGAAGCGAGCGGCAAAACAGCACGTAGGCTTATTCAAAAACCGCACAAACACGGAATAGCTTACCGAAACCTTGCGTGCGAAGGGGTTTACGGCGGCAATAGCCGAATAAACGCAGGGTAACGGCACCGTATATTATATCGTTACGATACCGGAAAACGCCGACGGTACGGCAGGCATGTTGCTTCGCAACGCGGGGTTCGACTGTTATCCCATATACGGGGACTGACCTACATATGCAACGTTGAGCGACGCATCGTTTATTTTTTCTCGTCGGCTGCCTTTTTTTTGTTCTCTTCTTTTTTTGTTTCGGCCTTGTCTTTAATATCCGCGGCCCCGATAAAAACCGCAATCACCCCGATAAAAGCGGTTAATACGGGTACGCCGCCTTTCAGAAATTCAACGACGTTCGGCCACCAGCCTAAAAAAGACGGCAGACAGATAAATACGGTGATAAAGATAGAAACAATCCCCACGAGCAATGCGACCATGGTGTCCTCCAAAACTGCACACCGTACAATGCTCGGTGCATTGGCGGCATTTTTACGACAATATGGCACAACTCGCTCCGTTTAGTCAAGCCTCAGTCAGTCAAAAGACGCCTTCGTCATGCGTTGCATTTTCAGCAACGAGCGCAGTCGTTTGCCCCGAAGCCGCTTTTCCTGTGTGGCGGCGTGCGTGCGCGTCTTTTTGCGCTTTGCCGGAATCTGCGTCGCCGCGGCAATCTTCGCTTCCAGCCGCTTCACGGCGACGGCGCGATTCCGCTCCTGCGTCCGCTCGTCCTGCACATCGACGAATGCTTCTCCATTTTTGCTGATATGCGCGCCGAGCCGCCGTCTAACTTCCCGCAATTCCTGTTCGTTCAGCCCGCGCAGGCGAGAAACGGCACACGCGACGTGGACTTTCGTGTCGCACTTGTTCACGTTTTGCCCGCCTGCGCCTCCCGAATGCGCAAACGAAAAAGAAACGGCGTTTTCAATGCTCTGGCGCAGTTCCGCTCGATTCATCGGTAGACACTCCCCGTCAATACGCTCGTCATATCAATTCTGCTCCCTCTGTATGGATACGGTGCAGTATACCGATTCTCAGCTCATGCATCATGTCTTCTTTCGGCTGTTTGCTACAAACTTTGATACGGGCTCTTTCACCATTTTTTCGAATCGCATAAACGTTAATGCGAACCTTGCAAAGGTTTTCGGAGCAGCTCGCGGAAGGTTATATAAGATTTGCGACCTTCTGTCGCGCCGATATGTCGTCTTGACAATTTTTTTTCTTTTCGCTACTGTTGCCATAATATACTATATCGTGAATGCAGGGAGTCGTTCAGAGCGGATAGCTGCACGGCTCTTTTTTTTACGGAGAACTGGTGACATATATCCCGCTAGAGGATACGCCGTATTATGCCGAATGCGTTGCGTTGGTGAAGGCGTTGCAGTGCGAGCTTATCGAGCTGACGATAACGCAGCACCGAAGAGGTACGCATGTTCAAGCAGTAATAAGCGGCGCGGACGGTCGTGCGTTTGGCAGCGGCGACTGTGCGAAAATTCACCGGACGCTTCAGGCGCGACTTGAAGTGCTGACGGGATGTCGCGGCGCAGCGATGACCGTAACGTCGCCCGGCATTGAGCGGAACATTAAAAATGCGGCGGAATTCGCGCTTTTTCCCGGACGGCTTATCCGCGTGTGGGATAAAAACGTTTCAGACTGGGTAACGGGGAAAATCATATCGGCGGACAAAGAGGCACTAACGTTTTCGGCAACAGCGGAGAGCGGGAAACCGCAGCGCGTTCCATATTCATGCATCGCGAAAGCGAAATTAGTATTCGTGTAGCAGAAGGAGACTGATATGGCATCTCAGATGGCTGAAGCGATTCAACAGCTCATGCAGGAGAAAGGAGTCTCACGGGAGGTTATTGTCGGGACGGTTGAAAGCGTTGTGAAGGCAGCGTATAAGCGGACGTTCGGCACGAGCGACAACGCCGTCGTCAAGATCTCAGAAGACTTGTCCGATGTCGCAGTGTATTCGCGGAAAGTCATCGTAGTCGGTGTATACGACCCCACAACCGAAATTGAGCTTGAAGACGCGCTCAAATTGAGCTCCGAATGCGAAGTCGGAGACGAAATGGATATTTTGGTTGACCCGAAAGACTTTACCCGGTCCGCGATACAGACTGGCAAACAGACAGCGCGTCAGTCCCTTTCCGAGATTCATAAAAACAGCATGTACGCCGAATACAAGGATAAAATCGGCGAAATCATCGTCGGATACTATCAGCGTGAGCGGAACGGCAACATTTATGTCGATTTGGGCAAGACGGAAGGCATTCTGTCCGAGAAAAACCAGTCCCCGCGCGAAACCTACCATAAAAACGACCGCATAAGGGCATTGATTTCCGATTTGAAACGGACGCCTACCGGAGTGGAAATTGTGCTAACCCGCGCATCGCCGGATTTTGTCCGTGCGGTGGCTAAACTGGAAATCCCCGAAATCTATGATAAGACGGTAGATATATATAAAATCGTCCGCGAGCCCGGTTACCGTACAAAAATGTCCGTGTATTCCGGCCGCGAAGATATTGACCCCGTCGGAGCGTGCGTCGGGCAGAAGGGTATCCGCATTCAGTCGATTATCCGCGAACTGGAAGGTGAAAAAATCGACGTGTTGAAATACGATGCCGACCCGCGCGTGTTTATACGGAACGCACTCGTTCCGGCGGAACCAACGAGCGTGGTTATCCTGAACGAAGAGCGGCGACAAGCGGTTGCTGTCGTACCGGACCAGCAACTTTCGCTCGCAATCGGCAAGCAGGGAATGAACGTGCGTCTGGCAAACCGCCTTACTGACTGGAATATCGACGTGAAAACCGAATCGCAATACAAAGAAACGGATTCACTCGCCGCCGAATCGCGGAAAGCCGCAGAAAACTTATTCGCCACGTTTGACGGATATGAAGAAATTGACGCGATTGCGGATTTGCCCGGTGTTGACGAACGGGTATGTGCAGCCTTCGCCAAAAACGGTATGATTGGAATAGAGCAGTTTCTTACCGCTGTTGAAAACAAATCGATTTATGGGATTCAGGAGATTTCCGACGAAGATATCCATGCGCTTGAGCAGTTGATTTCGGAATCGGTTGAAATATTCGAAAACTCTACGGACGGCGAGGCGAATGAAGTGAAAACAGGCATAGCGAATACGCCGTCTGAAGAAACGAAAACAGAAGAATCATACGAATGCCCCGACTGCGGCGCGAAAATTACGGTTGATATGACCGCGTGCCCTGCTTGCGGCGTAGGACTCAGTTTTGAGTTTGAAGGATAAGGATGACTTATGGCGAATGAAACGGAAAGCAAACAACCGTTCATATTGAATAAGAAAAAACCAGAAGCACCTGTACTGCCGCGCTTTGCTCCCGAGGCAATGCATTTCGAAAATACGGAACATACGGCAGTCGACAGGACGGGGTGGTGGGGCTCTCCTTCACAGGAAAAAGGAACCGTTCAGAGCATTCCCCCGGGAAAGAAAAAACTTATCGTGCGAAAAAAAAGACTGGATTCGTCGGCAATCACACCCGTGCCACAGGGTCAGAAACTGACGAAAAGAAGTTCGGTAGAGATAAAACGTAGCCTTCCGCCAGCTCAAGTGGCAACAACCGCCCCGTCTGTTCAAGCAGCGCACACGCCATCGACATTTCAAATACCATACATATTGATGGAGCAAAATGCTCCGGTACCGGAAGCAACAGCAAACAAAGAAAACTCTTCGGCCGTACCAGTAAAAAAAATCAAGACGACATTCGCACTGAACCCGGTTCGCCCGAATATAAAAGCAGGCAACTTATCTGAAAGAGCACGGCAATCACGTTCTCCGTATGGGCGGAATCTGGAACAAAGCCCGCGCAACAACAGCCGCGATATATTTACGGGTGCGCAAGCCCGCGAAGGGTATCAAAATCGGTTTAATGACCGGAATGGAGGAGCAGGCAGCGCCATTCCGCTTCAACAAAGCGACTGGCAACAGAGCCCGCCGTTTCAGTCGGATGGATTCAGGAACAACGGATATCGAAATAAGTTTCAGCGACAGGGCGGCGGCATAGGGTATGGGACGGGGATAGGTCGTCCGCCGATTTTCGGCACACGGACAGGCTTCGCTCCTCCGTCGCAGAATGCTAACGCGGCAAGGAAAAATCTGCCTAAAAAAAGTAGCAAGTCTAGGAAGGCGATCTATTCAAAGAAAGACCGCGAAGATTTTAGAGCGGGCAAGCTCTTTCTGCAAAAAAAGAAAGAAGCACTGAAAGCAAATGCGGTGCCAGAACAGATAGAGATTATGGATATGATTTCCGTTTCCGGTCTTGCCCGCAAGATGAATCTGAAGGCGTCGGACCTTATTGGAAAACTCATGTCTATGGGCATGATGGTTACTATAAATCAGTCGGTTGACGCAGATACGGCGACATTACTTGCCGCAGAATATAACTGCATAGTGCGTGTCGTAAGCCTGTATGACGAAACGATCATCGGAAGCGACGCGGCTTCGGGCAGCGGAACACGGTTCCGTCCGCCGGTGGTAACGATTATGGGGCACGTTGACCACGGCAAGACCAAGACACTTGATGCGATTCGGCAGACGCATGTTGCCGAAAGCGAGGCGGGCGGCATTACACAGCGAATTGGCGCATACATGGTGGAGACTGAAAAAGGCAAAATTACGTTCCTTGATACGCCTGGTCACGAAGCATTTACGATGATGCGCTCACGCGGAGCTGAAATCACCGACATCGTGGTGCTGGTGATAGCCGCAGATGACGGTGTAATGCCGCAGACGGTTGAGGCGGTTAACCACGCGAAGGCGGCGAACGTGCCGATTGTCGTCGCGATAAATAAAATCGACAAACTGGAGGCGAATCCTGACCGCATCAAGACGCAACTTTCGGAACTGGGGCTGACGCCGGAAGAATGGGGTGGAGAGACGCAATATGTGCACATAAGTGCACTCCGCAAAAAGGGGGTTGACGACTTGCTCGATGCGATTTTGCTTCAAGCGGAAGTGCTGGAACTAGGCGCAGTATGGGACTGCCGCGCGGAAGGGAAAATACTTGATTCCAAAATTGACCACGGGCGCGGCATTGTTTCGACGGTACTCATTGAACAAGGGACATTGCGTGTGGGTGACGCATTTGTCGCGGGCGTTTATTCGGGGCGAATCCGCGCTATATTTAACGACCACGGCGAAAAAATCACAGAAGCGACACCCAGTATGCCTGTCGAAATCATCGGAATGGACTTTGCGCCGAATGCAGGCGACCCATTCAGCGTAACGGATTCGGAAAAAACGGCGCGCGCCATATCCCTGAAACGACAAGAACTGCGTCGCTTTGAAGACGCGAAATCTGTAAATAAGATAACTCTCGAAAACCTCTATACGACAATCGATGCAGGGAATGTCTCCGAACTCAAGGTTATTATCAAGGCGGACGAGCAGGGTTCTGCTGAGGCGCTCAAGCAGTCGCTGGAGAAACTTTCGACGCGCGATATCCGGCTGGCGGTTATTCTATCGTCAGCGGGTGCTATCAATGAGAGCGACGTAATGCTGGCGGCATCAGGTACCAACACAATTGTCGTCGGCTTTAACGTGCGCCCGTCCCCGAAAGCGAAGGAGCTTGCCGACCAGTCAGGTGTGGATATCCGCAAATACAACATTATTTACAAGGCGGTCGAGGAAATCACGCAGGCTATGGAAGGGATGCTGCAACCGGAAGAAAAAGAAGAAGTCATCGGCATGGCAGAGGTGCGCGAGGTGTTCAAAATCCCGAAGGTCGGCGTGATTGCAGGTTCATATATGACGCAGGGATTCATCAAACAGTCGGCATCGGTGCATATCCTGCGCGATAACATCGTGATTTACACGGGCAAAGTGTCGTCGCTCAGGCGTTTTAAGGACGACGCGCGGGAAGTGGCGACAGGCTACGAATGCGGAATCGGTGTCGACAGCTGGCAGGATATTCAGGCAGGAGACCAGTTTGAAGTATTTGAGTATATCAAAGTTGCCCGGAAGCTGAGCGATTCGAAGGCGGCGAGCGGAACAACAGCTGTGCGTGAAATCACCGCGAATAGCTAGCTATAAAAAAGGCATCGGGACAGGAAGAACGCTGATTTATGCGGGCGCGGCATAAATCAGCGTTCTTATTAAGAAGGGTTTAGGGAGGAGCATATATGGGAGAGTTCCGTCTGATGCGGCTTGGGGAGCAGCTTCGTTCCGAAATTGCCCGTATGATTTTGTCGGGTGAGGTAAAAGACCCTCGTGTTTCGACCTTTTTGAGCGTCAACCGCGTGGAAGTTTCGGGCGATCTTGCGTATGCGAAAGTATATGTGTCAAGTTTTATGCCTGACAAACGGGTTGAATCAGGCGTGGCGGGGTTGCAAAGCGCGGCGGGATTCATCCAGTCGACGCTTGCAAAAAAGCTACCGATACGGCAATTTCCGCACCTGACATTCATTGCAGACGCCAGCGTCAAAGAAGGCTTCGAGATGGTGCATAAGCTGCACAAGCTGGAAGCGGAAGGCGGGTAACGTGCGACGGATCAGCATTATATGTTATGTGCTTCAATCTCGCGCCCCGCGCTGGTAGGGGTATCGATAGGGACGGAGGATAGGCAACATTGTGCGCATACGCTAAAAAGCGGGAAAGCAAAGTGTCCTGCTTTCCCGCCGCCGCTTTTATGCGTTTCTGCAAGGCTTGAGCTGGAGCGTGCGTAGTTTCCGCTTAAGCCTCGTGCTGCATTCGGTTCACTCCGAATGCACCCGCAACAAACAAGCAGGGACACTGTTACTTCAGCTTATATCGGCTCGTTGCAATAGTATGCCCTCCGTTGTACACGTCGAACCAGACTTCCGTCTTGCCGTTCAAGTCAAGCGCACGGTAGAACTCTTCCACGGTGCTTATCTTCTTGTCGTTCACCGCCGTAATGACGTCGCCGTTTTGCACCCGCATCGCTGCGGCGGGCGATTTCTGCGCTACCCCGGAGACAAAAACGCCTTTCACCTTGCCGTCGATTTTAAGCTGCTTTCTGTTCTCGCCGGTCAGCGGAACGACGTCGCAGCCAGGCCAAAGCTGGGCGCTATGCTCCTCCACTGAGGTCTCGGTTTTGCGGCTATCGACCTTCACCTTCACCGACACCGTCTTGCCGCCGCGGAGCACTTCAAACTGGGCGTTTTCGCCGACGGTCAAGTCGCCGACAGAGCGCACCAATTGGTTGACCGTTTCGACGGGCTTTCGGTTCAGCGACACGATAAAGTCGCCAGCCTGCATACCGCCTTTCTGAGCGGGCGAGCCGCGGTATATCTGCGAGACGAACGCGCCGTTTTTGTCCCCGACGCCCAGCTCTTTCTTATACTCCTTAGGCAGGTCGCTCAGCGCGACGCCGACCCACCCGTAGGTAACCTTGCCGCGCGATATAAAGTCGTCGATAGCCTTCTTGACGTTGTTTATGGCTATGGCAAAACCCAAGCCCTGCGAGCCGCCCGACTGCGACGCAATCCACGTGTTGATACCGATAACCTCGCCGTAGATATTGACGAGCGGACCGCCCGAATTCCCCTGGTTTATCGCCGCGTCGGTCTGAATAAAGTCGCTGATATTCGCCGTTCCGCTCGCCGACCGCCCGACCGCGCTGACTATACCCTGCGTTACCGACGAGGCAAAGTGCAGGGGGGTGCCCATAGCGAAGCAAATATCCCCTGTCCGCACCGCGTCGGAATCCCCCAGCGCGGCGACTGGAATGCTGGCGTCGTCCGACTCGAACGACACGAGCGCAACGTCCTTCCGCTCGTCCGCCCCCACCAGCTTGCCCGTCAGCTTCTGCCCGTCCTTCAGCTTGACCGATATATCCGTCGCCGTGCCCGCGACATGGTTATTGGTCAGCACGTAATAGATTTTGCCCGTCTTCCGCACTATCACGCCGCTGCCCAGACCGTGCTGTTCGTACTCGCGGGGAGAACTGCGCTCGCCGTCCGGTTCCCCGAAGAAGAAAAACGGCATATCCCGGAGCGGATTGTCCGGCGCCTGCTTCTTTTCGACCACGTCGACCTCGACGACGGAAGGCAGCACGCCGTCCGCCACCGCGCGGAACGCTTCCTGCATTGTTTCGACGGCGGAGAGCGCGTTTGCCGGAACCCGCACCGCGGAAGCGCTGCCGGCAGACCCCGCATCCGCCGACGCCCGCGCGGCGGGAAGCGAAAACGCCGCAACGGATACGGCGAGCGCGCCCCACATAGTGCACCCGCGCAGTATTGACCGCTTCATAAAAACCCCCTATAGGCTTGCAATATATGCCCATACCATAGCACAAAGCGGCGTAAAAGGGAAGCGACCGGCGCGCGCGCATAGGCAAAGCCGCTTTGGCGGCGTATACTCCCGCCGTGAACAAGAAAAAAGCGGCGGGGTTCGCCTGCTCCGCCTGCGGGAACGCGCAGCCGCGCTGGCTGGGGCGCTGCCCCGAATGCGGCGGGTGGAACACATTCCGCGAGAGCGCCGCCGGAACCGCGGCGGGCGGGGAGGCGGCTCCCGGGGGGGACGGGGCGCGTCCCGTGCCGCTCGCGTCGGTAGACCCGTCGGAAGGGCGCAGAATCTCGACGGGGAGCGGGGAGTTTGACCGCGTCCTCGGCGGCGGGGCGACGCTGCGCTCGGCGATACTGGTGGGCGGCGAGCCGGGCATAGGGAAGTCCACGCTGCTTCTGCAGACCGCGGCGGCGGTGAGCCGCCCGGACGGCGGGGCAGGGGAGCCGGAACGGGGCGCCGCGAAGACGCCGCGCGCGCTCTACGTGTCGGGGGAGGAGTCGGCGGCGCAGATTCGGGCGCGGGCTGACCGCCTCATGCTGGACACGCGGGGCATAGACATTCTCTGCGCCACCCGCCTTGAGGACGTCTGCGCCGCGCTCGACGCGCTGCAGCCGGACTTCGTCGTCATAGACTCCATACAGACCCTGCGCAGCGCCGAGGCCGGAATGGTGCCGGGCACCGTCAGCCAGCTCAAGTATTGCGCGCTCGAGCTGGTCGAGTGGGCAAAGTCGCGGGACTCCGTGCTGTGCATGAGCGCCCACGTTACGAAGGACGGCAGCATCGCGGGGCCGAAGTCGCTGGAGCACTTGGTGGATACCGTCGTGGCCTTCGAGCGGAACAGCGACGAGGCGCGCTTCCTTCGGGCGCAGAAGAACCGCTACGGCTCGGTCGACGAGCTCGGCATATTCGCTATGGGCGAGCGCGGGCTTACGCAGGTGGAAGACCCGTCGGCTATGTTTATCACGCGGCGGACGGGCAGCCTGCCCGCGGGGGTCGCCGCCGCGCCGGTGTTCGAGGGGAGCAGGGTGTTTCTGGTGGAGATTCAGGCGCTCACCGTGCCCGCGAAGGCGGCGCTGTCGCGCGTGTATTCGGACAGAATCGACTCCGCCCGCGTGAGCCGGACGGCGGCGGTGCTGGAGAAGCGAACGGGCGTGCGCTTCAGCGACCAGGACATATACATAAACGTGGGCGGGGGAATCCGGCTCACGGAGAGCGCCATAGACGCCGCGCTGGCAGCCGCGCTCTATTCGGCGCGGACAGACCTGCCGCTGGCGGAGGGCACGGCGTTCGTCGGGGAGCTGAGCCTTGCGGGGGAAATCCGCCCGGTGCCGCGCGTCAGGCAGCGGGCAAAGACCGCCGCGAGCCTCGGATTCGCCGCCGTCTACGCGCCGGAGGCGGAGGCGGGCGTTATCGCCGTCTCGGACGTCAGGGCTTTGATTCACGCGGCGTTCGGTGTTCCGCGTTCCCCGTAAGGGGAACGTCCGAGTTCTCTGAAAGAACTCGGCATAGAGGGTGTGCTCTGTGCCTTTGCCTATAGACAACGCCCATTTGCGGCAACCTTCTCGGCATATGGCGCATAGGGCGTGTTGGCACTCCCTACGTGGGCAGGTTCGGAGTCCCTACGTGCGCACGTAGGGACTCCCTACACGGGCAGGTATGGAGTCTCTACGTGGGCAAGTATGAACTCCCTACGTGCCCGTGTCACAAACCCCGACGCGGGCATGAAGCGTTCCCCTTGCGGGAAACTCGGCATATAGGGCAGGCTTACCGAAATGGAGAGAAAAGGAACGGGCAAAGCCCGTTCCTTTTCTCGTCTCATAGGGGAAGCGGGTTTGCCGCTTTCCCTATGACGGCATAAGGGCGGCAAACAAACAGGCGTCTCTCCCCTCGCTGTCCGCGGCGCATAATAAGGAAGAAACTGCTTTGGTGCGCAGGTTTCAAAGTGAAACACGGGGGTGTTGCGACCTCTGACACGGGCACCAAGGGAGTCGCTTGGTGGGCACTCCGCGTTCGGCTCTCACTCGTACTTGCGTATATGCTTATAGAAGATAATGCGTTCGGCTTATGGGGAACGCTTACCACGTCTTTGGCTGCCACGCTTCCGGCGGCTCGGCAATGCGGACGGTGTCGCCGGACTGCTCAAGCACATAGAAGCCGCTCTTATGGGCATAATCCCGCGCCTGCTCGCCGACGATTCCCCCCGCAACCGCGCCGAGGTACTGCCGCGCGTCATTGTGCCTGTCGGCATAGGCGCGGAGGACAGCCATTCGCTCGGCGTGAACTTTGACGTCCTCGACAGTCAGCTCCGTCTTCACCTCCACCGCAAGCGCATACTCGCCGTTCTCAAGCAGCACGTCGACTTCCGCAAGCGTCTTGTCGTGCGCGTCTTTGCAGACGACGCGGGTGTTCGTTCTGGTAAACGCATAGCCGAGCGCGTTGAACTTGCGGTGCATATCGGGGGAGACGAGGTGCTCGATTAGGCTACCCAGCCGGTTGCCCAGATTCCCGATAGCCTGATTCACCGCCTTAATTTCGCGGTCGGTCTCTTTCTGTCGTTGGGCAACGTCTTTTATCATGCGGTCAGTTTCTTGGAACAGCGCCCAAAGCTGCTCAAAGGTCATTTCCGGCGACGGATTCTGCGTGCGGTCATTCATGGCGTACCTCCTGCCATAAACATACCGCAATCCGGGCGGGGAAGACAACGGCGTTCAGCGGTAGCCGAACGTCCGAGTTCTTTGAAAGAACTCGGCATATAGGCTTTCGCCCTACGGTTCTCTACGCCTTGCCTTTACACTGCGAGTTTGCAAAGCAAACTCGGTAAGCAAGCCGAAGGCTTGCGGCAGTTCCTTGAGGAAACTCGGCAGATAGGTAAACTCGCTTGGCATACAGGCTTTGCCTATAGGTATAGCGCACAGGCAAGCGTCGGGCGGTCTTACCGAGCGGGAGAGAAAGGGAGCGGGCAAAGCCCGTTCCCTTTCTCGTCTCATAGGGGAAGCGGGTTTGCCGCTTTCCCTATGACGGCTCTCGGCGGCGTCATGACGCGCACGCAGAACAGAGGCTCTGTCTAGAGCAGGACAAAGCCTCTGTCTAGGGCAGGACAGAGACACTGTCTAGGGCAGGACAGAGACACTGTCTAGGGCAGGACAGAGACACTGTTCTAGGCAGTGTGGACTAAAGAAAGGAAAAGAGGTAAAATAGGAGCATGAAAGGAAATAAAGGCATTCACCGGCACGATATAAGCGACGAGGCGTGGGAACGGATAAAAGAACTGCTGCCCGGACAGACAGGGAAGCACGGGGGAGTGGCGAAAGACAACCGCTTGTTTATTAACGCGGTAGCGTGGCAGACGCGCACGGGCGCTCCGTGGAGGGATATACCGCCAGAATTCGGGAACTGGAACAGCATACACAAG
>NZ_BBPW01000027.1:0-28200 GCF_001028545.1 Treponema endosymbiont of Eucomonympha sp.
CTGCCCGGGCAGCAGTTCTTTTATCCGTTCCCACGCCTCGTCGCTTATATCATGCCGGTGAATGCCTTCTTTTCTTTTCATGCTTCCCATTTTACCTCTTTCCCTTTATCCAGTCCACACTACCTAGAGCAGTACCAGCAGATTGTCGCGGCGCTGCAGGAGACTATTGCGCTGCAAAGCGAAATCGACGCGGTGCGGGGCATTCGGCGGTAGCCGGACGTTCGAGTTTGCCGCAAGTCTGCGGTGGGCTTATCGGATAGAGGCAGAGGCGCGCTTCGGCGGATTTGCGCACGTTTTTGCGCCGCCATTCCCCGTCCTTCATATTTGTAACGCCAAACGGAGAATCCGGCGTTACAAACGCAGCGTTTGGCATTACGCATTATCCGTGCGGTGCACGGATAATGTCCGAAGTTCTTGGGGGAACTCGGTGATAGAGGCGAAGGCGCGCTGCCTGTTGTCCATTTTCCGTGAATTTGATACGCATACGGAATGCAGGGCGTTTGCGGCATGAGTGCTCGCCTTGCGAAAAATCGCGGAGAGACGAAATGTCAGAGCATAAGGGAAAAATAAAGAATCCCCGCTGCAAGCAGCGGGGATTCTTTATTTTTTTTGACTTCTTGCTCGTCTGATTTCGCTGTAGAAGGAGCAGGGCGAGCTGAATAAATCAGCTTGAAAGCCGAAATGCTTGATATAGATATCTATAATCGATATACTAGAATAATAGATTTTGTAGCACTCGGACGCAGTTTTAAGAATATGTTTATCCCAGTACTGACTGAAAACAGGAGCAGTGTATGTCTGAAACATCTGAAGAATTGATACGAAATATCCAGAATATGCTCAATGAAGAAAAATGGACTCGAGCAACAATCAGCGATTATTCAAAAAATAATTTTATTGAATTTGCTCAAATCGCAGAATCGGCGAAAGCTGAAAACTGCGTCGACGAAATAAAAGCGCTCTGCGATGAACATCTTCAGCATACTCAAAACAGCATCATTGCATTGTACCTGTCGGGTATTTTCATGCTCAAAAAACGAATGCTTGATAACAGTGCGCTAGAGACGCTTATTGGGATTTTTCAGGATAATCACAAGACGAACCTCGTCGTGTTTTTATGTGAAACCATCCTTGATGAAGACGATTCCAATAGATTTGCCATAAGGGTGCTCGCCGATCACTACCGTGCGGAGAACAACGATAAAGTCTGGGGACTGTACGAGCGTCTAGTAAATCTCGATCACGACGAAGCGGATATCGCACGGCGGCTCGCGGAGTATTACGAAAAACAAAGCGATCTGGAAAAGACTGTCAGTTATTATAAAAAAGCGATACTTCGCTATATTGATTTAAAACAGCTTGCACAGGCAAAAGAGGTTTGGTCAAAACTCATATCTTTTATTCCTGAAGAAATTGATTTTTTCTATTTAATACAGCGCAAAATAGCGAAAAACATCAATAAAGACAAAAGTGCTTTGATGATGCAGGAGCTTTATGGATATTATCGCGAGAACGAACGGTGGGATACGGCAATCGACATTCTGAAAACGATGCTCTCCATAGACGAAAAAAACGTATGGGCGCGGAAAGAACTTGTGAATTGTTTCTGCGGCAAATATGCGGAGCATAGCCAACTGGAGATGTGCATCCGCGAGTCGAATCTGAATCAAAACTGGCGCAATGTGTTCGAGGCGATTTCCGATTTTGAAAAGCATATCGCATTCGACGTAAAAAATTTCGTGTTCCATCGTTCATGGGGCATTGGTATTATCCGTTCAGTGTTAGGCGACCAGCTTTCCATAAACTTCGGAAAAAAAAATAGCGTACGTGAGATGTCGCTCAAGATGGCAACAACCGCGCTGCGTCCACTTTCACACGAGCATATTCAGGTACTCAAAGCGACGAAATCTAAAGAAGAGCTTGCGAAGCAGATAAAAGAAGATAAAACGTGGGCGCTCAAGATGCTTATCAAGAGTTTCGGCAATAACTGCGATTTTAAACAGATAAAGACCGAACTGGTGCCGTCGATTTTGACTCCGTCCGAGTGGACAAGCTGGAGTGTCGCATCGAGAAAAATTCTCAACAGCAATTCGCTGTTCGGCGTCAATCCTGACAATATTTCCCAGTACAAGGTACGTGACCATGAAGTGCCTCCAGAAGAAAAACTGGCGAGTGAGTTTAAGGCGCAGAAAAAATTCTTTGACCGCATTGATACCTTAATTCGTTTTGTTGCAGACGTCGGCACGGAATCGGAGTTGTTTGCTGAAATGTACGATTATTTCGCGGGCTACTTAAAAACAAGTTCGGTGTCTGAGCAGATTATCGCGTCGTTTTTGGTGATTCGCCGACTTGCCTCTGAACATCCGCATTTAGGGGCAGATACGCAACGCACATTTGCCGAGCTTTTTGAAGAAATTAAAGAACCGAATCGTTATGGCGAAATATATCTTTCTCTGAAAGACACCAAAATCACCTTCCTTCGCAAAGATTTTTTACAGTGCGTCCACACGCTGTTGCCGAACTGGGTTGACGTATATATAAAGCTGTTTCCGATAGCGTTGCGGCGCGAAATGATTGCGATATTGCTCGACGACGGTCATGCGGACAAAGTGAAAGAGCTTGCTCAAAAATGCTTCGATAATTTCCGCGAATACCGCGAAGCGGCGATTTTCTTTTTCCGCGAGTGCCAGGAAGAAGATTGGTTTAAGGAAGCGGGCGTTCCGTATGAAAAACAGCTTATCACGATGATTCACCTCATAGATTTGACGTGTCGCGAAATGGCAAATCACTTTAACACGATGGAAAACCGCAAAATCAACCGACAGATTCAGACGCTTCTGTTCAAAAAAAAAGCACTGCTTACTTACATGTTAGGCAACGACGAAAACACCATTACGCGACTCTATACGCTGGTTGACGACCTGAAAGAGCTTGATTCGGCGATTAAGATGAAGATGCGAAACAGTATTTTGACAAAATACCCTGAATTTAAATTCCACGGCACGGAAGAAAAAAAAATGACACCGCAGGGTCTCTTGGTTACATTGAAGATGTATGAAGCAAAAAAACAACAACTTGACCATATCACAGCTGTAGAGATTCCGGCGAATTCGAAGGAAATCGGCGAAGCAATGGCACAGGGCGACTTACGCGAAAATGCGGAGTATAAAGCCGCAAAGGAAAAGCAGGTGCTGCTCGCTTTATCGGCAAGCCGACTTCAGGAAGAAATCAACCGTGCGCACATATTTGACCCAACAACGATTATCACGGTTCGCGTATCGTTCGGAACGTGCGTAACGCTCAAAAACGAAAAAACGGGCGAGACGGAATCTTACACGATTTTGGGACCGTGGGAATCCGACCCTGAAAATCATATCATTTCGTATATGTCGCCGTTCGGCAACGCGATTCTGAACAGCAAAACAGGCGAGAAGCGAGATTTCATAATCAACGAACAAGACCGTTCTTATACGATACAAAAAATCGAAGCGGCACAATTTTAACGAACAGGCGAGACATTTTGCCGTTGATATGGCTGACATTAAAGAGAAAAAACGAGCAAAGAATTGCCGCAAGGGATTTACTCGATGAAGCACTGATAATTTTTTCTTTTTGTCATTGTTTTGGCAGAACGCCTTGTATCGGCAGGCATTGTTTTTCGTCGAGTTTCACGCCGTATCTCGTCGCTTTTAAGTAAGGCGCAAACACGTCCTTGAATCGCTTTTTATTCAAGCAAGGAATTGATTCTTGTGCCTAGCAAAACGAGAGATAACCCTGCTCCGATTTTGAAGTAAGTCCCCCTTCCGTTTTGAAGTAGGTTTTGTTCCCAAACCGTTCCGAAGCAGGGAACCGCGCGGCGGAGCGCAAAACAGATATTCCTGCTTTCCGATTCCAGCCTTGCCGCCGCCCGTCAAAATCACTAAGATACGGACTCGACGGAGGTACAGCATGTGCGGCATAACGGGATACGTGGGGTGCAGGCAGGCGACGCCGCTGCTGATTAACGCGCTCAAAAAACTGGAGTATCGCGGCTACGATTCGGCGGGAATCGCGGTGCTGGACGCGGGCGAAATCACCGTGCGGAAGGCGAAGGGCATGCTCAAGGTGCTTGAACAGCGGCTCGCGGGCGAAACGCTTTCCGGCACCGTCGGAATCGGGCACACGCGGTGGGCAACGCACGGCGAGCCGTCAGACGGCAACGCGCACCCGCATACGAATGTTTCCGGCACCATTGCGGTAGTGCACAACGGCATCATCGAAAACTACGCCCGCCTCAAAGACTGGCTTGCGGAGCGGGGCGCAGCATTCAGAAGCCAGACCGATACCGAGGTCATCGCGCACCTTATCAACTACTATTATAAGGGAGATTTACTTCACGCCGTATTGCAGGCGCTGCGCCGGCTTGAAGGCTCCTACGCGCTCGGCGTGCTGTGCCGCGATTTTCCCGACCGTCTCGTCGCGGTGCGGAAGGACAGCCCGCTCGTCGTCGGCAAAGGTCAGGACGAAACCTTTATCGCCTCCGACGTGCCCGCGCTGCTTGAACACACCCGCGAAGTATATTACCCCGACGACGGCGAAATCGCCGTGCTCTACCGCGACCGCGTCGATTTCTTTGCCGGCGAAGGCGAAAAGGTGTCCCGCGCCACGCAGCGCGTAGAATGGGACGTCGGCGCGGCGGAAAAAGGCGGCTACGCGCACTTCATGCTGAAGGAAATCCACGAGCAGCCGAAAGCCCTCGCCGACACCCTGCGTCCGCATATCGCCGGAACCGACGGGCACAAGGACATTTTCTTTGAAGAACTCTGCCTCGACGACTTCAAGACCGCCGGGCGCATAGTTATTGTCGCCTGCGGCACGGCGTGGCACGCGGGCATTGTGGCGAAGTATGCGTTCGAGCATTTCGCCCGCCTCCCTGTCGAAGCCGACGTTGCCAGCGAATACCGCTATCGCAGTCCCGTGTCGCGCCCCGCCGACCTGTTTATCGCCGTCAGCCAGTCGGGGGAGACCGCCGATACGCTCGCGGCGGCGCGCCTTGCTAAAAGGAGCGCCGCGAAGGTGCTCGCCGTTACCAATGTCGTCGGTTCCACGCTCGCGCGCGAAGCCGACCGGGTGGTCTACACGCGGGCGGGACCAGAAATCGCGGTCGCCTCGACCAAGGCGTTCACCACCCAGCTCATGTGCCTGTACCTACTCGCGCTGAAAGCTGGTCAACTGCGCGGCACCGTCAGCGCGGACGACTATCAGGCGTATATCGCGGAACTGGAGGCGATTCCCGCAAAGGCGGAAACGGCGCTGAAAGCCAAAGAGTCGCTCCAAAAATGCGCGGCGCGGCATTTCAATAAAGCGAAGGTGTTTTTTATGGGTCGGCAGTTCGATTACGCCGCGAGCCTCGAATGCGCGCTCAAGCTCAAGGAAATCAGCTACACACATTCGGAGGCCTTTGCCGCGGGGGAACTCAAGCACGGACCGATTGCGCTCGTGGACGAGCGCACGCTGGCGGTAACGCTGGCGACACAGCGGGGCTTGTTCGACAAAATCGCGTCCAACGTGGCGGAACTCAAGTCGCGCGGCGCGGCGGCGCTGATTATCACGCAGGACGCGGGCGGCTATTTCGCGCAATGCGGCGACGAAACCGTCGTCATCCCCGACGTGCGCGACGCTTTTTCGCCCCTGCTGTCGGTCATCCCCGCGCAATTATTCGCGTATTACTGCGCCGTGCAGCGCGGCAACGACCCCGACAAACCCCGCAATCTGGCAAAAAGCGTTACGGTCGAATAAGCCCTGTGCAGAAGCGCTGAGCGATAGTTCGCAGTCAGGCAAGGCGTTATGGGCGGAGAAGGCAAATCAGGAGGAAATATCGTGGAAAACACGGCGCACACTGAAGCGGCGCATTATACGTATGCCGACTTTCTGGCGTGGGACGAATACCAGCGCTACGAGATTATCGACGGGGAAGCCCTGCAAGGTTTTTCCTGCGCCGTATGCGGTACGGCTCTTTCCGCGCTCGGACAACCGCGATGATACCGTCGTCGAGCCGGACATTGTGGTCGTCTGCGACAAGGCGAAGCGCGACGCGCGCGGCTGCAACGGCGCGCCGGATATGGCGGTTGAAATCCTGTCGCCGTCTACGTCGCGGAACGACTGCCTCGTCAAATTCAATAAGTATTGTGCCGCCGGCGTAAGGGAATATTGGGTGGTAAACCCCGAAGACAAAACCGTCCAGACGCATATCCTTGAAAGCAAGCGTTATGTTACCTCTGTGTACGGCGCCGCCGCGTCGGTTGCCGTTTCGGCGCTGCCGGGCTGCGTCGTTCATCTGCCGGAAGTTTTCGCCGAAGAATAACGCGCGGTGCGGTGCAAAGGCTGTGCCGCTATAGCCTGTCTTTTCCTGCCGCCGGATTTTGGCGGTCTACCGGGAACCTTTGGCGGTACACCGCCAGACGCCGCAGGCTTGCCGATTGCGCCGGACAGAACAGGCTAAAGCCTGAGAGTTCGACGCTTGCCTGAGACGAGTCTCCCCTGTCAGCCATTCACGCCTTATACTGCAAAAGAGAACCGAAGCGTAACATGGCTAAAAACGTCAACAAGCGAGAATGTTTCATTATTGTCCCAGTAACGTTTGATACGCTGCGTATCTACAATTAATCCCGATTGCTTCTGTAGAAAATATATAAAAGCCTCCCAAGTGGTCTCCACACTTGTATACTGCTATCGTAATAAGGATTCATCCCAGTTATACGGGCTATAGTTACCTTTTTAACAGTGCCGTCAGTATCATGCTTACACGCAATGCTGCTCATTGCTATACAGACTATTATGCCAAAAGCAATGCTATACCTGCGCTTCATAACGCTCCCCCTGTACTCTCATTTCAAAAACCTCCGTCCTGTTTCGTCGGCATATCTTTCGTAGGCGCGGACACTATGCGCTTCAATACGCCTTTCCTCTGTAGGATAAACCAAAGAGCGGCACTGACCCATAGACGAGAACCGCTGTGCCGCGAGTTTACTGCATATAAGTTTTACCTATCTGTCGGGTTTCTTCAAGGAACTCGGACGTTACCCGTGCGGCGCACGAGTAACGCTCAGCGCGGGGCGGCGGGCGTTTTTTTCGCCGCGTCCCGCACCGCCTGTTTGAGGCGGGCAAACACCGCTTGCAGTTCCGGCGGCGCGTCCGACATTTTTGCCCGCCGCGCCTTTTCCCGCCCGCCTGCGGCTTCCGTCCCTGCCGTCCGCTTTGCAAGCGCCGCTTCGGTTTCCGCCCGCGTCAGATTCCGCGAGCCGCGGGAGATTTCCGCTTTCTGCCCGCGAAGCCGGTACGACAGCACCCTGATTTCCAGTTCAGGCGCTTTTCTGCGCAGCCCCGTCAGAATGTACTTTTGATGCAGCTGCAGCAGCTGAATCCAGCCCGGGTGGTCCGCCTCTATGAGCAGAATGCCGCGCTTCAAATCGACGACCCTGCTGTGGCTGTACAGCAGCTCGCCCTCGTCGCGCCTGGCGTACTCGTCGTTTTTGAACGGCGGTGAAATCGAAAGCAGAATGTCCCGCCACACGCTGCCCAGCTTCTGCGCGTGCCGCATATCCGCCGGATTAATGCCGGAAAACAGGCGGGATATGACGTCCGCCGCGGGGCAAATGTGCTCCGCACCCGCCCCGCGCGCCAGCGGCAGGCGGGCAGCCTCTGCCTGACGAATGCGTTCCGTATCTGCCATTAGTCCTCCTGCCGCCACGCGTCAAGCTGCGCCTGAATCAGCGCCTTCCCTTCTTCCAGAATATGCGCCTGCTCCTCTTTGTTGCGTGGCGCGGGGTATATGTTGAGGATTTTTACCCGGTAGCTCCCGTTGCGGAGGTTCCGCGCGATTCCGCGCAGGCTCGCTATCCGGTAGCCGCCTTCGAGCGCGCACACCGCGACCGGCATAGGCACGCGGGTCAAAAGGCGGCGCGCTCCGGCGGCATAGAACGCGCCGAGCCGCCCGTCGCGGCTCCGGGTGCCTTCGGGAAAAATCACCGGTATCTGCCCCCGCGCGGAGACGCGGTCGGCGAACGAGTCGAGCGCGGACATAGCGCAGGCGGCGTTGCCCGTGCGGGAAATCATGCAGTGCTCGTGCGCGCGGAGCATCTCCGAAACGACCGGCACATAGCGGGACAGCTCGGCTTTTGCGACGAAGCGGAGCGCCCGTCCGCGCAGGAACTTCATATAGAGGGGGATATCGAGCAGGCTTTGGTGGTTTGACACGAGCAGGAATTGTTCCGGCAGCTCATTTTTGCGGTCGGGGTAGCTGATGAAGCGAAAATGCTTGTACAGCGCGAACATAGCGAATATGCGCGGGGCGCACACGCTGACGATATAGTCGGACACCCGCACGCACGCCGCTTTGGACACCGGATACAGGATGATATTCAAAAGCCCGACGAATCCCAGCGCCGGAAACAGGCAGACAAGCGTCAGGAACGTAGCCATCATGGGCAGCAGTATACGGGTATAGGGCGTTTGGCACAAGCCGAATGTTTTACGCCCGAGTTCCGCGTTCGGCGGTAGCCGAACTCCGTAAGGGGAACGCCCCGTGCTTCCTTTGCAATTGACACGCTATTCCGTGCCTCGTATGCTGGTTTCGAGCGGCGCGTCAGAGCGCGCCGCGCTTGTATAATAGAAGAAGAAATTATGCATATGCGCAGACGGAGATAGTCCTGTGCGACGGCGACATGGCCGAAGGCGGAGTGGAAACGCCCTCTCAGGTGTAGGTGCATATTGAGAGCGACGACGTCATTGCGGTATCGCGCCTCGGCTGACCGCATATCGGGGCGCAGGTCGATACCGCCGACAGTTTCGTGAATATCAGCACCAGCGCCCGCATGAGGCACGAGTACTGGGAAGCACGGCTAGATAGCTTTGAGTGGCGATAGGGGGTCGCCCAGCAAGCTCGGCGCAAGGCATAGGGGCGGGGCAGAAAGGCTTGCCGAAAGGGAGAGAATGTGCTTTGTCGAAGGTCGGCGGGTGCGGTTCCGTCCAATATGGTTACCGAACGAGAGGGAAAAGGAGCAGGCAAAGCCGCTTGCCCTATGACGGCGCTCCACGTTCGACAGTAGCCGAATGTGCCGAGTTTCTTGAGGAAACTCGGCACATAAGGTGGGTGAACAGCATAGAGGTTTTCGCCTTTCGAAGGAACGCTCGGCAGCCTCGTGAGTGGAAACCCTCGGCAAGCCTTCACGGAAACGGCACCAGGAGCTTGCCTCTCTGTCAAATTTCTTCAAGAAACTTGAACGTTACCCGCAAGGTAAACGCGACACTCCCGATACGGGCGCTTCTATGCCACCGCTTGCCGTTCATCCGCTTCTCGCGCTATACTCCTGCCCGAATACGAAGGAGTCTGTCATGCCAGTAATCGCTTTCCCCTACGGCACCGGGACGCTCGACGCCGCCCTCCCTGACGACCGCTTTCTGGGCGCGCTGGTCTCCAAAATGCACGAATATAAAGCCCCCGACACGCCCGAGGAACTGGTGCGCGAGTCTATCCGTCGTCCCGTCAGCTTGCCCCAGCTCCGCGCGCTGGCGGTAGGCAAGAAAAAGGTCGTCGTCATTGCGAGCGACCACACCCGCCCCGTGCCGAGCAAGGTTATCATCCCGCCCCTGCTGGAGGAAATCCGCTGGGGAAACCCGTGCGCCGATATCACTCTGCTGATAGCGACCGGCTGCCACCGCGGAACCACGCAGGAAGAGCTGGCGGGCAAGTTCGGCGAGGACGTCGTTGCACGGGAAAATATCGTAGTGCACGACTGCGACATATCCCCGACGGTCGATTTGGGCGAGCTGCCCTCCGGCGGACGCCTTGTCGTCAACAAGCTGGCGGCGGAAGCCGACCTGCTGGTGGCGGAAGGCTTCATCGAGCCGCACTTCTTCGCGGGCTTCTCCGGCGGCAGAAAGAGTGTGCTGCCCGGAATCGCAAGCCGCGAGACGGTGCTCTATAACCACAACGCCGAGTTCATAGGCAGCCCCTTCGCGCGCGCCGGAATCCTTGCCGACAACCCCATTCACGCCGATATGCGCCACGCCGCGCACGCCGCGCGTCTCGCGTTTATCTGCAACGTGGTCATAAACTCGGCGAAAGAGGTGGTGTACGCCGTCTCCGGCGGCGCCGATTCGGCGCATAAGGCGGGCTGCTGCTTCCTGTCCGAGCGCTGCCAAGCCGACGCCCTCCCCGCAGATATAGTCATTACGACGAACGGCGGCTACCCGCTCGACCAGAATATCTATCAGGCGGTGAAGGGCATGACCGCGGCGGAAGCGACGGTAAAGAAAGGCGGCGTCATCATCATGTGCGCCCGCTCGAACGACGGGCACGGCGGCGAGGCGTTCTTCAACGCCTTCCGCAGCGAGAAAAACCTTGAGCGCATGGCGGAATCCTTCGCCCGCACCCCGAAGCAGAGCACGAGGGTAGACCAGTGGGAGTCTCAGGTGCTGTGCCGGGTGCTGCGCCACGCGCATGTCGTCTATGTGTCGTCCGCGTCCGACGACGTGGTGCGGGAGTTCCAAATGCTCCCCGCGCATTCGCTCGAAGAAGCGCTCGGAAAGGCGGAGGAGCTTCTGCACAACCCCCGCGCCACGATTACCGCGATACCCGACGGCGTCTCGGTCATAGTCAGGGCGGTGCCCGAAGCGCAACGCAGCGCGTAAGCCCGCGGCGGTTTGTTGACAAACCCCGTTCAAGGCGGATAGGCTGTGCTGAATGCGCCTTCGGTTCCGGGCAGCGACGCCTGCCGTACGGGAAGGTGCGCTTTTATGTCCGCGGGCAACGCGGAGCATTACGGAGGAAACAGTGAAGATACTCGTACCCATAAAACAGGTGCCGGAAAGCAGCAACGTGAAGATGGACCCGGAGACCGGCACGGTCGTCCGCGCAGGGGTCGAAACGGTGGTGAACCCGCTGGATTTGTACGCGCTGGAAGCGGCGCTCCGGCTGAAGGAGCAATACGGCGGCACCGTAACTGCCGTGTCTATGGGACCGCCGCAGGCGATGAAGGCGCTGAAAGAGGCGGTCGCTATGGGCTGCGACGGCGCAGCACTGCTCTCTGACCGTAAATTCGGCGGTTCCGACACCTGCGCCACTTCCTACATTCTGGCGCAGGGCATTCGCGCGCTCGGCGGCTTCGACCTGCTCATAACCGGCGAGCGGGCAACCGACGGCGACACCGCGCAGGTCGGGCCGGGAATCGCCTCGTGGCTGGATATTCCGGCGATAACTTATGTGTCAAAAATCGGCGGCGTAGAGGGCGGCGGGATTCGCCTTGAGCGGCTGGTGGAAGAAGGCTACCAGCTTGTCTCGGCACAGTTCCCCTGCCTCATTACGGTGGTAAAAGCGGTTGCCACCCCGCGCCTCCCCACGCTGAAGGGAAAGATTCGTTCCATGGAACTGAACATTCCGGTGTATGCGGCGGAGAAGATGGAACTGAACCCCGACTTTATTGGGCTGAAAGGCTCGCCCACCAAAGTGGTCAAAATCGCCTCGCCAAAGGTAACGCGGAGCGGCAAGACACTCGTTGCGGAAGACGAGCTCGCGCTCCAGAACGCGGCGGACGAATTCATTGCGCTTCTGGACAGAAAAGGACTCATCGCATGACAAAACAAGCGGTATGGACGCTCGCCGAGCAGTTTGACGGCGAGCTGAAAGCGGTTTCCTTCGAGCTGCTTGTGCGCGGAAGGAAGCTGGCGGACAAACTGGGCGCAGGGCTGGTTTCGGTGCTGCTCGGAGACGGGGTGAGCGCCGCCGCGCTGGAGCGGCTTATCAAGCAGGGCGCGGACGCGGTGTACTCGATGCAGCACCCCGCGCTGAAATATTTTGTGTGCGAAACCTACGCGCGGGCGCTGGAGAGCCTTATCAGGGAATACCAGCCCGCGATTATCCTCGCGGCGGCAACCTCGGCGGGGCGCACGCTTATGCCGTATACGGCAATAAAGCTCCGCACCGGGCTTACGGCGGACTGTACCGAACTCGACGTTGAGGAAGGCACGGGAAACCTGCTGCAGACCCGCCCCGCAATCGGCGGGAACATCATGGCGACGATAAAGACGCCGGATACCCGTCCGCAAATGGCGACGGTGCGCCCCAAATCGGCGCGCCCCCTTGCGGCTGACGCAGCGCGGAAGGGTGAAATCGCGCATATCCCCCTGCCGGAAATCCCTGCGGCGAAAACCAGAGTTACCGGCTACCGGCGCGACGAGGCGGACGCGCTCGGAATCGAGGCGGCGGACGTTGTGGTCGCGGGCGGCAGGGGACTGAAGAAGGGCGAAAACTTCGGCATGCTCCGGGAGCTTGCCGAGCGGCTGCACGGCGCGGTCGGCGCGTCGCGGGACGCGGTCGACCGGGGCTGGATAAGCTACCCGCACCAGATAGGCTTGAGCGGCAAGACGATTTCACCCAAAGTGTATGTCGGAATCGGCATATCGGGCGCGATTCAGCACCTCGCGGGAATCAAGACGAGCGAAACAATCGTCTCCATAAACTCCGACCCGGACGCGGCGCTGCACCAGCTTGCGGATTTGAGCATAGTGGGCGACGCCTTTCGGGTGGTGCCCGAAATCATCAAACGCTTAGACGCGCGGAAGGGGGCACAGCATGGCTAAGACCGCGTATAATCCGGTAACGCCGGAGATTGTGGCGGAATTGCAGGGAATCGTGGGCAAAGGCAACGTGCTGACCGGCGCGGAAAAGACCGAAGCCTATTCCCGCGACGAGACGGAAGCGGCGGTGTATGCGTATATGCCCGAAGCGGTGGTGCTGCCGCTGAACGCGCGGCAGGTTGCCGCCGTGGTGAAGCTGGCGAACCGGGCGCATATCCCCGTAACGCCGCGCGGCGCAGGGTCGGGGCTGTCCGGCGGGGCGATTCCCGAATACGGCGGAATCGTGCTGTCGCTGGAAAAGATGAACCGTCTGCTGGAACTGGACAAGGCGAACATGGTAGCGGTCGCCGAAGCGGGAATCGTTACGAACGAACTTGCCGGCGCGGTAGAGGCGGAAGGGCTGTTCTTCGCGGGCTACCCTATGAGTCTTCAGACCTGCATGCTCGGCGGCAACATTGCGGAGAATGCGGGCGGCGGCAAGGCGGTCAAATACGGGGTTACGGGGCGCTACATAGCCGGAATCGAAGTGGTAACGCCGCAGGGCGATATTATCGAACTGGGCGGCAAGCTGGCGAAGGACGTTACCGGCTACGACCTCAAGTCGGTGCTCATCGGCTCGGAGGGCACGCTCGGAATCGTTACGAAGGCAACGGTCAGGCTTATCGGCTGCCCGACGGCGAAGTCCGACCTTCTGGTGCTGTTCAAGACGCCGAAAGCGGCTATCGATGTGGTGCCGGTGGTGCTTGCCAAGGGGCTGACCCCCACGAGCATCGAGTTTATGGACCAGCTTTCGGTGATTACAAGCTGCAAGTACCTGAACGAAAGCCTGCCTTATGAGCGCTGCGGGGCTATGCTGCTTATCGAGCTTGACGGTATGAATGCGGCGCAAATAGAACTGGACCTGATAGAAATCGGCAAGCTGTGCGAGGCGCACGGGGCGCAGGAAGTGTACGTGGCGGAGGACCGGAATAATATCGAGCGGATTTGGAACGTGCGCCGGAACATAGCCGAAGCGTTCAAGGCGTTCAGCCCCGTGCAGAGCCTTGAGGACATAGTCGTGCCGATTTCGCGCATACCCGAAATCATCCCGAAGCTGGAAGAGCTGGGGAAGCGGTACGGCGTGCAGATTCCCTGCTACGGGCACGCGGGCGACGGCAACCTGCACGCGACGCTCGTGAAAGACCCGGCGATGAGCGGCGAAGCGTGGAAGCGGAACGAGACGGAATGCCTGAAGGAACTGTACCGCATTACCGGCGAGCTGGGCGGCAAAATCTCCGGCGAGCACGGAATCGGCATTAAGCGGCGGGGCTACCTTGCGGATATAATTGACCCGGCGGAGCTCGGCTTGATGAAGGCGCTGAAGCAGGCATGGGACCCGAACAACATTATGAACCCGGGCAAGATATTCGTATAAAAACAGGCGGTAGCCGAACGGCATATATGCGCGCAAAACAGGCAGGGCGAAAGCTCTGCCTGTTTTGCGTCCGCAGGCTCGCCGCCGGCAAGTCTTGCTTGTCGAAGCGGATAGCGCATTTTAAGCGGGGGCATTCTGGCTCAAAGCCGGAATGCCCCCGCCTCTTGTGTTGGCTGAAATGTGCGGCGGTCGCAGAGGACACGGACGACGAGGCTCGTGTCTATACGAAGGAGAATGCACGAAGGAAATTGCACATGCATGGCGTGTTGAGAGCTTGCCTTGCTCGCTCCGCCTTCCGTGCCCTCTGCCGCCGCCGCAGGTTTTGCTTCAGTCCCCGCTTATAGATTCCGTCCCTGTTTATACATCCTCGCCCCGAAGCGGGACGCGAGGGCGGTGCTCTCGGCTCGTTGCCGACAGGTCTTATCCATATGCCGTTCTACTGAAACCCGTCAGCATACGCGCTTCTTTGAAGTATAGCAATAATTATATCGATACTAATATATTTGTCAAGCGGCGTAGTCGGCAGCGTTCGGCAGTAGCCGAATGTTCGAGTTTCTTGAGGGAACTGCCGCAAGCCTTTGGCTTGCTACCGAGTTTGCGTTGCAAACTCGCGGGTGTAGAGGTTTTGCCTATGGGTGAAGGCGTACAGGGCGGCACAGAGACGCCTGCGCGGGCGTGAAGCGTTACCCCGTAGGGGTAACGTCCGAGTTCCTTGAGGGAACTCGGCACATAAGGTTGGTGCGCATGAAGCGAGGCGTTTGGTGCGCATGAAGCGAGGCGTTTGGTGCGCATGAAGCGAGGCGTTTGGTGCGCATGAAGCGTTCGGCTTGCGCCGAACGTCCGAGTTCCCTGAAAGAACTCGGCATAGAGGCAAAGCCTGCTCGGTAGCCGCTATTTCTTGCCTCTTGGTGCGCATGAAACGTTCAAGCCGGACGGCGCTTCTCCCGAAACATAAAGCGCAATGACTGCACCCAAAAAACGGCGCGGGCTGCCGCTCCTGCTGTGCCTCTGCATGCTCGCCCCGCGGCTCTTCGCGGAAACGCCCGCGGGAACCGTGCCGTACCGCGCGGCTCTGCCGCCCCGCCTTGAAATCCCGAAGTGCGCCGCGTCCTGTTCCAAAAAGCTCGCGGCGAAAGACCACGAAATGCACGCCTACGAAGGGTTTGCGCTCTGCTACCGCGAAAGCTTCGAGGAAGCGGAGTGGGTCGCCTACGAACTCACCCCCGAAAAGCGCGCCGCCGCCGTCAGCCGCGGGGGAACGTTCATAAGCGACCCGGCAATCTCGACCGGCTCTGCTTCCCCCGCCGACTACGTCCGCTCGGGCTACGACCGCGGGCACCTCGCGCCCGCCGCCGACATGCGCTACAGCGAGCGGGCTATGCGCGAGTCGTTTTATATGAGCAACATAACGCCCCAGACGCCGGAGTGTAACCGCGGCGTCTGGGCGCAGCTTGAACGCGCCGTCCGCGCCGCCGCCGCGCGGGGCAGGGCGTGGGTGATAAGCGGTCCCGTTCTCGACAAAACCACGTTCCCGCGCATAGGCGAGAACAACGTCGCCGTGCCGGAATACCACTATAAAGCGGTGCTCCTCGAAGTGTCCGGCACGGAAGGCGAGCGGGCGCTCACGGCGGTCGGGTTCATCGTCCCGAACCGGAACCCCGGCCGCAGCTATATGGACTACGCCTGCACCGTCGACGAAGTGGAAAGGCGCACGGGGCTCGACTTCTTTTCCGCCTTGCGCAACCGGGAAGAGAAAGCCGTCGAGCGCGTCTTTCTCCGCGAACCGTGGCAGCAGACGGAGCGCTGATGCGCCGCTACCCCGCCGGAAGCTATTTCCAGACGCATTCGCCCGCCGGCAAGAGAATCACCGTCATGGGCTTGGGGCTGAACGGGGGCGGCGAAGAAGCCGTCCGCTTCTTCCTGAAGCGGGGCGCGTTCGTGACGGCGACCGACCTGAAAAGCGAAGCCGAGCTTGCCAAGACCGTGCGCGCGCTCAAGGACGACCCCGCGCTCGACGCGGCGCGCCTCCGCTTTGCGCTGGGTAGGCACGAGCTTGCCGACTTTGCGGACGCGGACGCGGTCATTAAGAACCCCGCGGTCAAATACGAGGGCAACCGCTTCCTTGCCGCCGCCCGCACGGTCGAAAGCGACCTGTCGACGTTCCTCGCGCTTTCCGCTTCGCCGATAATCGCGGTAAGCGGCAGCAAGGGCAAATCCACGACGGCGAGCGCCATTCATTACGGGCTGTGCCGGGCGGGATTCACCGCATTCCTCGGCGGCAATATCACCGTCAGCCCGCTCTCATTCCTCGAGCAGACGACCGTGCGCACGCCGGTAGTGCTGGAGCTTTCAAGCTGGCAGCTCGCCGACCTCGCCGGGCGCGGAATCCTCCGCCCCCGCGTCGCCGTTATTACGCCGATTATGCGCGACCACCAGAACTGGTACGGCAGCATGAAATCCTACGTCGCGGATAAGAAGGTGATTTACGCAGGGCAGGACGCCTCCGCGTGGACTATCTGCGCCGCCCGCGACCCGTGGGGCGACGAGTTCGCGGCGGAAACCCCCGCCCGCGTGTTACGGTACGGCGCGGCTCCCTTGCCTGACGGCAGCTTCGGCGCGTGGCTGGAACCGGACGGCACGGGCATGATTCGCCTGCCGGATATGCGCGAGCCTGCCGTCGCCGTCGACGCGCTCCTCATACCCGGCAGACAAAACCGGCTGAACGTGCTCAACGCGGCGCTCGCGCTCGCCGCGCTGGGCGTGCCGCCGGAAACGTGCCGGACGGCCTTTGCCGAATGGCGCGGCATTCCGCACCGGCTGGAGTACTTCCGCGAATGGCAGCCCGCGCCGGGCTGTGCTGTGCGGTTTTACAACGACACCACGGCGACCGTCCCCGAAGCGGCAGCGGCGGCGGTTCAAGCGTTCGGCAAGCCAGTGCACCTTATCGCGGGCGGTACCGACAAGTCGCTCGACTTTGCGCCGCTCGCGGACGCGCTGAAGGCGCCGGGAGCCGTCTTTCTCGCCGCGTCGATTTGCCTGCTTGCGGGCAGCGGCACCGACAAGCTGATTCCCCTGCTCGACGAGCGCGGCGTTGCCTATGAAGGACCTCATGATTCGCTTGAAGGCTTGCTCCGTGCGCTGAGAACCCGCCTTTTGCGGCGATTCTCGGCGGCGCGGCAAAACGGCGAAACGGACGCGCAGGAAATCGTCGTGTTTTCGCCCGGAGCGACCTCGTTCGGCATGTTTCAGAATGAGTTTGACCGCGGGGAGCGGTTTAAGAAAGCGGTTGCGGAAATCTTTCGGGAGCGCTAAGCGAAACGCAACGGCGTGTGCCAGCCTACCATTTGCCGCTTGCGCCGCCGCCGCCGAAACGCCCGCCGCCGCCCGAAAACCCGCGCGGAGAAGAGCCGCCCGGCGAATGCCCGCCGGAAGAGCCGCCTCGCCCCGGTACCCCTAAGAACAGCGGCACAAAGAACAGCCCGCGCCCGAAGCGGCGGCTTCCGATTCTGTTTACGAAGCCGGAGAAGAATACGATAAAAAAGAATATGGCGACGAGGATCGCTTCGGGGGAGACGGCGGATTCCTCCAGAGGTTCGGCGGCTTCAGCCGCACCCGCCTCCGCGGCGTCTCCCGAAATGACGCCTGCAATGGTCTTTGCGGCGGAGATTATGCCCGCGCCGTAGCGTTTATCCCGAAAGGCGGGGGCGAGCACGTTGCGGACGATAAGCCCGCACTTCGCGTCGGTCAGCGCGCCTTCCGCGCCGTAGCCCGTTTTAATCGAAATGCCGTATTCCTGAAGCGCGACTACGAGCAGTACGCCCGAATCGGTGCCCGCTTTGCCGATTTTCCAGCTTTCCGCGACGCGCAGCGCAAACGAGTCGATATCCTCGCCTTCGAGAGACGGCACGGTGAGCACCGCAATCTGCGACGCAGTTTGCCGGTCAAAGTCCGTCAAGAACGCGCCCAGTTCCTGCCGCTCGGCGGCGGATAGAAGCTGTGCGTGGTCGTTTACCGCACCGTCGAGCGGTGGCACGGCGCGGGCAGCAAACAGGCACGGTGCTGCGCACAGCAGCGCCGCGCATACTGCGCCAAACCGCGCGTTTCCGCGCATTCGTTCCGCCCGCCCGTTTGCTTCGTTTCGGCTCGTTCTTGCTACCATTCGTCCGCCTCCAGCACCGTCAGTCCGTCCCGCAGCTCGTTGGGATTATCGCCTTCCGCTTCAGCGGGAAAATACTGCGCCAATAGCTCGCCGCACCGCTCTGCCGCGCGGATAAACGCCGCCTCGCTGCCGCCGCCTTTAATGCCCGCGGCTAACTCGTCGGCGATAAGCTTCCACAGGTCGGCGGAGATCTTCCCGCTGATGCCGGTGTCGGCGACGACGCGGACCTCGCGCTCAAGGTACGACACGAACACCAAGACGCCCGAATGCCCCGCGGTGGCATACACGCCGCTCTCGGCGAAATGCCGGAACGCGCGGTGCCGCACCGTCGCCGAACGCACCCGCGCGGGAACGACGATTCGGTCAAGCGCCGGAATGCTGGCAGCCATAAACAGGATTGCGACGATGCCGAAGCCGGTAACGCCGAAAAAGGCGGGAAGCTGCCAGACCGGCGCAGTCCAGAACGCGCGGTCGAGCAGGGCTGCTATGGCGGGGGAAAACGGCAGCAGCAGCGCGAATGCCAGCGCACCCGCCGTCACGGAAAAGAACAGTTCCCAGAACGAATAGTCCCCGCTCTCGGCGATGAGCGCGAGCGCGATTTCGCCGGAAGTCTTCGCTTCGGCATTCCGCACCGCCTCGGCGATGCGGGCAAGCGAATCCTCGGCGAGGCGCATTCGTTTCAGCATTGCGGGCGTCTTCATGCGGCAGGCTCCCTGATTACGCGCGGGTCAAAACGCGACCGACGGCGCGCGGGAGGCTTCCGCGTCCGCCTGAAAGTACGAGCGCGCCGCAAAGCCCGCGCTCCCCGCAATGAGGCTGCGCGGGAACTGGCGGATAAACGTGTTGTATGCCCGCACCGCCTCGTTAAACCGGTTCCGCTCCACGGATATGCGGTTTTCCGTGCCCTCAAGCTGATCCTGCAGCGCCAGAAAGCTTTCGTTCGCGCGCAGTTCCGGGTAGCTTTCGGAGACGGCAAGCAGCCGCTGGAGCGAGCCGGACAGTTCCGCCTGCGCCTGCTGGAAACGCCTGAACGCGTCGGGGTCGCTCAGTATGTCGGAGGAGACCTGCATGACGCCGCCCGCCTTCGCGCGGGCTTCGGCGACGCGGGTAAAGACGTCGGTTTCGTGCGCGGCGTAGCCTTTTACCGTGGCGACCAGATTCGGTATCAGGTCGAGCCGCCGCTGGTACTGGTTCTCGACCTGCGCCCACCGGCTGTCCACCGATTCGCCCAGAGAGACCATTTGGTTATAGCTTCCGGCGTAATACCGGTATGCCGACAGCGCCGCCGCGGCGACTGCGGCAACGACGATAAGCGCAACGTATCTTCGCTTCATATCGAAAACGTAGCAATTTTGGGGCGAGGCGTCAAGGTCGGCTGCTTCAGGCACGCAATCCGTGCCGCAGCGGGCGGAAACGCTTCGAGCCGTCAGTCGGCGCCGAACAATACCAGCGCCCGTATGTCGGCGACTCCCGCGCGGGAAAGGGTGGACGCGCAGGCGTCGAGCGTCGCGCCGGTCGTGCGGATATCGTCGAGCAGGATGATTCGCGCGGGAAGCTCGCGCCGCGCCGCCATACGCTCCGCGTTGCCGCTGAGGCAAAAAGCGCGGCGGGCATTCTCCCGCCGTTCGCCCGAGTTCAGCCGCTTCTGCTGCTGCGCCGAGCGGCGCCTGAGCAGCCGCTGCACCGGAACCTTGTGCCGCGTTTCAAGCCAGCGGCACAGGTCTTCGACCTGATCCCAGCCGGCGCTCCTGATTTTTCCCGGTCGCGGCGGCACCGGAACGACTGCCGCGCCGGTTTCGCGGAGGCGCAGTTCGTTTTCAAGCGCGGAGACGGCGACTCCGGCAAGGAGCGGCGTGAAGAGCCTGTTCCCGCGCGTCTTCCACGCGAACACCAGCTCCTGCCGCCACAGCCGATAGGCGAATATCGGGAAGCAAAACGACAGACGCCTTTCCCGTTCCGTTCTCCGGCAGTCCGTGCACGTCCCCGATTCAGAGAGCAGCACCCTGCCGCAGCGCGCGCAGCGCGTTTCAAGCCCTTCGTAGCGGGACAGCGTGTCCGCGCAGGCTGCGCAGAGCGGCAGGGAATGCGTCGGCTTCCCGCAGCAGAGGCAGGAATCCGCGCCGGCAAGGACGCTCAGCGCGCCGTACAGCGCAGCGCGGACGGCGTGCGGCGCGCAACACGCGAGCGCGCGAAGCGGGCGGGGAAGACGGGGCAGACGCACGCCATTAGTATGGCGCGGGCAGCAGCGAAATATGCCCTGCTCATAGAGGCGGACAGAAACCTGCCTATGTTTGAATGTCAAACCTGCCCGTGTCAGGAATGCCAACACGCCCGTGTCGGGAATGCCAACACGCCCGTGTCAGGAATGCCAACACGCCCGTGTCAGGAATGCCAACACGCCCGTGTCAGGAATGCCAACACGCCCGTGTCAGGAATGCCGCGTTACCCTGCGGGTAACGTCCGAGTTCTTTGAAAGAACTCGGCATAGAGGCAAGCGCCTGTCGCCACTTCCGTGAAGGCTTGCCGGGGGGTCACCCGCGAGGCTGCCGAGCGTTCCGCCGAAAGGCGAAAACCTCCATGCCGTTCACCCACCCACCTTATATGCCGAGTTTCCTCAAGAAACTCGGATGTTCGGTTACTGCCGAACGCGGAGCGCCTGCACGCCCGTGTTATAACCCTGACGCGGACGCGCATATATAATAGAAGACAACCACAATAATGGCTTGCCGCTTCGCGCCGGACGCAGAAAACGCAGGGTTTTCGCCCCGCGCTTTTGTCGCTATGCCCGCCCTACACGTCGCGAGTTTGCCGCACATACGCGCCTCTATGCCGCGAGTTTGCGAAGTCAAACTCGGTAGCACGTGTCTTCACTTATCTGCCGAGTTCCTTCAGGGAACTCGGTCACAAGCCTTCGGCGTGCAGTAGCGCCCCCTATATGCCGCGAGTTTGCAAAGCAAACTCGGTAGCACGCCTTCATCTATCTGCCGAGTTTCCTCAAGAAACTCGGTCACAAGTCTGCGGTGCGCAGTAGCGCGTCGCAGACTTGTGCGCTATACTGCGCTCATGCTGAAACCGTTCGCTTCCGAAACTTATCGCCCGCTGACGCAGGCGGAAAAGAACGCGCTGGACGCGAACCGCAACCGCTCGTGCGGGCGCGACTGGGATAACGTGTTCGTCTCGGCGGAGGCGTTCGACCCGAGCCTCGTCTGCGACAACGAATTCGCGGGCGCCGTGTATATCGGGCGGCTCTACCCGCGGAAAATCAAACACCACGACCTTGAGCTTGCCGCCGGAATCTACCATTCGTATATCGAAGACTGCGTGCTCGGCGACAGCGTGTGCGTCCGCAACGCCGCCTATCTCAAGAACTACCGAATCGGCAGCCGCGTCATGCTGTTCAATGTGCAGGAAATGAGCTGCACCAAACACGCGAAGTTCGGCAACGGCATTCTAAAGGAAGGCGAGGACGAATCGCTCAGGGTTTGGGTCGGCGCGGGGAACGAAAACGAGGGGCGCGCCGTGCTACCCTTCGAGGGTATGCTTCCCGCCGACGCGTGGCTGTGGAGCCGCCACCGCGACAACAAGCCGCTGCTGGAACGGCTCGTCGCGTTCACGGAGCAGGGCAACGACGGGAAGCGCGATACCTTCGGCACCGTCGGGGACGGCGCGGTGGTCAAGAACACGCTGCTCGTCAAGGACGCGAAAATCGGCGCGAAGGCGTACATAAAGGGGGCGCTGAAGCTCAAAAACGTCACGGTATGCTCCAGCGAAGCCGAGCCGTCGCAGGTGGGCGAAGGAGTCGTGCTCGTCAACGGGATCATGGGCTACGGCAGCAAGGTCTTCTATCAGGCAGCAGCGGTGCGCTTCGTCATAGGACGAAACTGCCAGCTCAAATACGGGGCGCGGCTCTTGAACTCGGTGCTTGGCGACAATTCCACCGTCTCGTGCTGCGAGCTGCTGAACAACCTGATTTATCCCTTTCACGAGCAGCACCACAACACGTCGTTCCTCATTGCGGCGACGGTCATGGGGCAGTCGAACATTGCTGCGGGCGCGACCGTCGGCTCAAACCACAATTCGCGCTCGAACGACGGTGAAATCGTCGCGCGGCGCGGGTTCTGGACGGGGCTGTGCGCCAGCTTCAAGCACAACAGCAGCTTCGCCTCGTTCACGCTCGCCGCGAAGGGCGCGTACCGCCACGAACTGAACATTTCCTACCCGTTCTCGCTCATATCCCCCGCGGACGACGGACAGGGGCTGGTCGTCATTCCGGCGTACTGGTTTATGTACAATATGTTCGCGGTCGTCCGCAACCGTGACAAATTCGCTAAGCGCGACCGGCGCGCCGTCAAAGTGCAGCATATCGAAACCGACCCGCTCGCGCCCGACACGGTGCAGGAAATCCTGGCCGCGCTCATCCGTCTTATCGAGCTGACGGCGCAAAAAACGGGGCAGACACTCGGCGACGCGAAAGAGTACCTGCACAGAAACTCCGACGCCGACCTGACGCTCGACGACCCGCTTTGCCAGCGGAAAGGCGGTGCAATGGTGCTGAAGGCGGCGCAGGGCTATCAGGCATACCGCAAGGCAACCGTGTATTTTGCCGTAAAGACGCTGCTCGAATACAGCCGCGCAGAGACTGTCGCACTCACGGAGCAGTATCAAGCCGCTTCTGCCGCTGTGGAAGAGCGTCGCGCAGAATGCGCTGCCGCGCCGCATGCCAACTCTATGCGCCCGCAGCAGTGCGCCGATTCGCCGCTTGCGAACATTCCGCGCCGGGGACTGCTTCAAGCCGCCGTGCTGCGCCGCGCGGAATCCAGGGACGCGCCGCCGCTTGCGGAACAAACCCCTGCGCCGGTTCAGCCGCCGCTGTCGCCCGTATTTTTCGAGGAAGTCTCGCGCCTGCCGTTGTATACCGACTGGGAGAATGCGGGCGGGCAGGTGCTGCCGTCGGAAAAAACCTGCGAACTGGTTGCGGGCGTCGTGTCCGGCGCGATACGCTCGTGGGACGAGGTGCACGCCTTTTACGACCAGTGTCAGGCGGAATATCCGCGGTACAAGGCGCGGTACGCGCTGTTTCTGCTGGAGCAACTGTATTCCTGCCCGTCTGCGGAGTTTACGCCGGAAACTTTCGCCGGAATCCGCGACGACGTGCGCGACATTTCGGACTACATTTACGAAAGTGCGCTACGGTCGCGGGAAAAGGATTTTGACGACCCGTTCCGCGCTATTACCTACCGGAACGAGGCGGAAATGGAAGCCGTACTGGGAACTCTTTCCGGCAGCGAGTTTTTGCAGAGGCTTGAGCGCGATACCCGCGCGTTCAAGCAAGCACTGGATGCAGCGTTTTCGGGGCTGGTCTAAGGACAGTGGCAATACCGAAGCAGCGGGATTTGTTCCCTGCCGGAATAATGGAGGCTCTCCATACTGTAGTGTGAGGGGTCGCCATACTACAGTGGGGAATATCTCCACACCGCTATGTGGAAGGTCTCTATACTATGGTGTGGAGAGACTCCACTATTATAAGTGGCACTGAAGCCTGTGCGCCAATATTAATTGTATTGAGTTTCTGACAGAGGTGAAAAACAAAGACGCTTAACCTACAGGTGCGAGAGGTTCTTGCATAAGCGAAAGAAAAAAAGTATAATAGAAAGTATGAAAAGCGAAGACATTCACCGACAAGATATAAGCGGCAAGGCGTGGGAGCGGATAAAAGCTCTGCTGACCGGACAGGCAGGAAAGTACCGGAGAATGGCGAAAGACAGCGCCTATTATCAACGATGTACTGCCAGAATCCGTAAACATGACAAAGGGGTATGGAAAATGCGAGCAGATACTGCGCTCAGCAAGCTTGACGAGGATATCCTGATGATAGATTCTGCATAGAGTAAAGTGCGTAAAGTGCGGACGGCAGCTAAGTTGAATGGGAATTACGAATTAGCACTGTCGCGCTAGTGTTTACGGGTAAAGAGCATACAGCCGTGAAGTATATGAAACATATTATTGAAAATATTTTGTGCGTCCTCAAATGTTGACGGAGAATTGCTACGCATTACCTTAGTTTCCTCTAAGGACTGATATTCCGTAGCTTGTTGCGAGATTATTCATTTCTGTCTCCGCTGCGTAAGAGCGGATGGGATGTTTATGGGCGGTCGGAGTTTGTCACCCTAGTGTTATTTCTGGTTTGTCGGACGAGCTAATCAAAGTGATCTATATTGAAGCAGAATGGCCAGTACTAAACTATCAAAAGGCATATAAATATCTAAAAGACCCAAAAATAAAATATGTATTAGCATAGCTTGCGCAGAAAAAAAAATAAGGAGAGGACTTGACGAATAGATATAATTTTGTTATTCTCTCTATAAACTAATGTATAGTTGGATTATAGCTGAATGCTAGCGACTTATTACATGGAAAATAATTGCGGAGAAAGAGCTAATGCCTACTATTAACCAACTGATTCGTTATGGACGCAAAACCGCTTCGGCAAGAACGAAATCTCCTGCATTGCAGTCTTGCCCACAAAAACGTGGTGTTTGTACCCGTGTAATGACTGTTACGCCTAAAAAACCGAATTCAGCATTACGGAAAGTTGCCCGTGTGCGGTTGAATAATGGGATAGAAGTTACTGCGTATATTCCGGGTATCGGGCATAATTTACAGGAACATTCCGTGGTGCTTATCCGCGGCGGGCGTGTCAAAGATCTTCCCGGTGTGCGCTATCATATCATCCGCGGTACAAAAGACACGTTGGGAGTTGAAGATCGGAAGCGGGGTAGGTCAAAATATGGTGCTAAGCGTCCCAAAACATAAGGTAGAAGAACCAAAGTGGGAAGAAAAAATAAGAGTATCAGGCGAACTGTCACTCCTGATGTAAGGTATCAGAGTATTGTGGTATCGAAATTTGTTGCCCGTATGATGCATGATGGCAAAAAGGAAACATGTACTCGTTTGGTATATGAAACACTGGAACGGTTAAAGGACAAGACCAATAAAGATCCTTTGGATGTTTTTTTAAAAGCATTGGATAACGTAAAACCAATGATAGAGGTGAAATCTCGACGGGTTGGTGGTGCGACATACCACGTGCCAATTGCGATCAGAGACATGCGACGTGAAGCGCTTGCAATGCGCTGGATAATTGCTGCTGCTCGTACAAAAAGCGGGCTCGGTATGAATGAGTGTCTTTCCATAGAATTGCTAGATGCCTTTAATAACACTGGAACGGCATATAAAAAGAAAGAAGATATGCATCGAATGGCAGAAGCGAACAAAGCATTTGCTCATTACCGATGGTAAACACAAGAGTAGTTTTGTGTTTTTAGTTGTTGAAATTATTTTGTGTTTAATGGCGTTGAGATACCAAAATTATAAACACGAGTATAAATTAACATTGGTAGATAAAGAAGGTTTCTATGGCAAAAGATAAGTACAAGCGAACAAAACCCCATATGAATGTGGGAACCATTGGTCATGTCGATCATGGAAAAACGACCCTTTCTGCTGCTATTACTCAGTATTGTGCCAGAAAATATGGCGATAAGGCTTTGAAATATGACGAAATTGATAATGCGCCAGAAGAAAAAGCACGTGGTATCACTATCAATACTCGACACTTGGAGTATCAATCTGATAAGCGTCATTATGCGCATATTGATTGCCCTGGACATGCTGACTATATCAAAAACATGATTACTGGCGCAGCTCAGATGGACGGTGCGGTGTTAGTTGTTTCAGCACCTGATTCGGTTATGCCTCAAACTCGTGAGCATATTTTATTGGCGCGTCAGGTCGGTGTTCCAGGCATGATTGTGTTTTTGAATAAAATTGACCTTGTCGATGATCCCGAGTTAATTGAATTGGTGGAAGAAGAAGTGCGTGATGTTCTTAAATCATACAATTTTCCCGAGAACACCCCGATTATAAAAGGTTCTGCGTTTAAGGCTATGACCGAACCTAATAATCCTGAAGCGACTGTTTGTCTTGAAGAATTACTCAAAATGATGGATGTTTTTTTCAAGGAGCCTGCACGTGCTTCTGACCAACCTTTCCTGATGCCAATTGAAGATATTTTCTCGATTTCAGGGCGAGGTACGGTGGTAACTGGTCGTGTTGAGACTGGCGTTGTCCATTTGAACGAAGAGATTGAAATCATCGGTATCAAAGAGACCCAAAAAACGGTTGTTACGGGTATTGAAATGTTCAATAAACTCCTTGAAGAAGGTCTTGCTGGAGACAATGTTGGCATATTACTTCGTGGCATTGAAAAAAAAGCGGTTGAGCGTGGACAGGTACTTGCGAAACCCGGTTCTGTTCACCCGCATACAAAATTCGAAGGACAAATTTATGTTCTTTCAAAAGAAGAGGGTGGTAGGCATAGTCCGTTTTTCAGTGGCTATCGCCCCCAATTTTATTTCAGGACAACCGACATTACTGGAACAATTACCTTATCAAAAGGGGTAGATATGGTTAAACCCGGTGATAATGCAAAAATTATTGGTGAATTAATTCACCCTATTGCTATGGATAAAGGGCTGAAATTCGCTATCCGCGAAGGCGGTCGTACTGTTGCATCCGGTCAAGTAACAGAGATTTTAGAGTAATATTCGGTGTATATAGGAGAGTCTGTATGGTAACCGGGCGGATTCGTGTTAAACTCCGATCGTTTGACGTTGAATTGATAGACCAAAGTACAAAGTCAATAGTGCAAACAGTGCAAAAAAATGGTGTGAAGGTGGCTGGACCGATTCCTTTGCCAACCAGAATAAATAAAATAACTGTCCTGCGTTCACCTCATGTGAACAAAAAATCACGCGAACAGTTTGAGATGCGGACTCATAAGCGACTAATTGATATTATTGGTCCGTCTACGGATGTAGTGAATTCACTCATGAAACTTGAGCTTGCTGCTGGTGTTTATGTAGAGGTAAAACAATAGAGGGGATGCATATGAAAGGTCTACTTGCAAAAAAAATCGGGATGACTCAAATATTTGATGAAAACGGGAATGTAGTATCGATAACAGTTATTCTGGTTGAACCGAATGTAGTGGTTGCTTGCAAGGAAAAAACAAAAAATGGTTACAGCGCAGTAGTATTGGGATTTGATGACCTTAAAAAAAAACATATAACCAAACCGTATGGCGGGCAATTTTGTGACGGTATTCATCCGAAACGTTTTTTGAAAGAATTTCGCGATTTTGACGTTGCAGTTTTGGTCGGTGATAAAGTGGGCGTCACTCTTTTTGAAGGCATCCGCTTTCTTGATGTAATAACGACATCAAAAGGGAAGGGATTTCAAGGTGTGGTAAAACGCTATGGTTTTCGTGGAGGAAATAAAACACATGGCTCTAAGTTTCATCGAGAGATCGGTTCAACAGGACAATGTACTACTCCAGGGCACAATTTTAAAAATATAAAGATGCCGGGTAGAATGGGGTTTGAACAAGTTACTGTTCAAAATTTACGAATTATACAGATTGACCCGAATCTTAACGTGATATTTGTTCGCGGGGCGGTACCTGGAAATAAGAACTGTATGTTAATAATCAAATCTGCGATAAAAAAACAAAGGGTAAAGTAATGGAAAAAAAGATTTATTCGATTTATGGAAATGAATTGCGAACAATTAAACTTGACGATGCGATATTCGGAATTCCGACAAATGCATATATTGTTTATTATGCTATTAATAATGAATTAGCGAACAAACGCGTCGGGACAGTATGTACGAAAGATCGTTCTGCTGTACGGGGTAGTAATGTAAAACCATACAAACAAAAAGGAACTGGACGTGCACGGTGTGGCGATAAGAAATCTCCGTTACTACGAGGTGGTGGAGTGATTTTTGGTCCGAAACCGAGAAATTATAACTATACGTTGCCAAAAAAAATGAAACTTTGTTACCGCACGGTATTTGTTGTTTACCATCTTGCTTCCTATTTTTCTATTTTTTTGTCTGAACCGCTATGAGTGCGAAAAATTCGTGTAGGTGAAAATTCACCAAGCTTATG
>NZ_BBPW01000028.1:0-10228 GCF_001028545.1 Treponema endosymbiont of Eucomonympha sp.
GCCGCGGAGGCAAGAACTGAAGGTGAACAGCGACCGGGGCGGCATGATTCCTAAAATCGACGACGCGCCCTGGCCCGGCTTCCCGCCCGACCTGCCGAGCATCATGACCGTGGTGGCGACGCAGGTCGACGGCACCGTGCTGATTCACGAAAAAATGTTTGAGTCCCGCATGTTCTTCGTCGACCGGCTCATCGGCATGGGCGCGCGCGTTACGCTCTGCGACCCGCACCGCGCCGTCGTGTCCGGCCCCTGCGTGCTGCACGGCGAATACTCCATATCGCCCGACGTCCGCGCCGGCATGGCGCTCGTGATTGCGTCCCTCGCGGCGGAGGGCGAAAGCGTCATAAGTAACGTGTATCAGGTGGAGCGCGGCTACGAGAACCTTGCGGAGCGGCTCCAAAGTCTTGGCACCCGAATCACCCGCACGGAATAAGCGTTCTCCGTAGGGAACGCCCGAATTTCTTGAGAAACTCGGCATAGTGGTGAAGGCTTGTTACCGAGTTTGCTTAGCAAATTCGCGGCGCGTATAGGCAAACGCCGAGCGGACAAAAGGGAAGGAATCTCTATGCTGAACTTGCGGCATTCTCCTGCATGGGCAGGTGTGAGACGCACACGCGAGTGAGCGCTGGTCTCTCGCACGGACATGAACGCTTGTGCTGTGGGGCACAAAAGGCCACCTGAGCTGGGCGTAAAACAAACTCAAACGTGCGCATTGTTTGGTGCCGTGCCGACATGGAGATCTAGGGGAGCGGAAACCCGCAGAAGGAACGAATAACGCAGAAATGGACGTGGGTGTCTGCCTAAAGAGACTTCGGACAGGTAAGAAATAGGGAACTAACTAATTGGTAGCAAAATTGTAGGCGAGGGATATTTCCCGGTATCGGGGTAGAGCAGGGGCTGCTCGGCGGCATAGCCCGTAATCGCCTGCACCGCGGCCGGATTCTCCGCCGCGTCGTAGCCGCCGGTCTCCACCGTGCCCGACGTGGGGAAATGCACCGCCGCGACCGCCTTGAGCAGCGTCGTCTTGCCCGCGCCGTTCAGCCCCAGAATCCCCGTAACCGCGCCTTTTTCCGCGGTGAACGACACGCCGTTCACCGCCAGTATGTCGCCGTAGCGTTTCGTCAGGCGGTCGAGCCGTATCATCTCAGTCCTCGTAGGGAATTTCGAGCGTCATGCGGTCGCGGGAGAGGAACGCGCCGGGGAACACCGCCGCCGCTTCGTCCCGCAGCACGGCAAGGTCGCGGTCGGAATAGCGCGGGCTGTAGTGAATGAGCGCCAGCCGCTTTGCCGCCGCGTCTCGGGCGATAATCCCTGCCTGCCGCGCCGTCAGGTGCTTCTTTTCGCGCGCCTGAGCGGCGACGTCTTCGGCGAACATACCCTCGCAGACCAGAAGGTCGGAGCCGCGCACCTCTGAAGCGATAGAGGACAGGTACAGCGTATCCGTCACGAAGCTGAACTTCCTGCCGGAGCGCGGTGGACCCATAACCGCCGACGGCTCGACCGTCGCCCCGCCGCCCGCCGTGACGCTTCTGCCCGCCTGTAATTCCGACCAGAGGGGTCCGCGCGGCACGCCCAGCGCGAGCGCGGCTTCGGGGCGAAACTCGCCCGGTCGGCTCAGCTCCTCCAGCGCGTAGCCGACGCAGGTTTTGGCGTGCGCGAGCGGGAAGGCGCGGATATAGCAGCCGTCGCCCTCGTGCACGACGCACGGCGCGCTGACTTCCCGCACGATGATTTCGTAGTTTATGTACATGTCGAGGACGCGCCGGCTCGTCTCGACGTATTCGGCTATTTTGGGCGGCCCGTAGATATAGAGCGGCTCGTTGCGGTCGACCTGCGAGGAAAGCATCAGCATGCCCGGCAAGCCGGTAACGTGGTCGGCGTGCGTGTGGCTTATGAATATGGCGCTGATTTTCTTCCAGCGCAGATTGAGCCGCCGGAGCGACACCTGCGTCCCCTCGCCGCAGTCGAATAGGAAGAGGTCGCCGTCCCGACGGAGCAGCACCGAGGTGAGGCAGCGGTAGGGCAGGGGCATCATGCCGCCGGAGCCGAGCACGAACGCTTCAAGGTTCATACCGACACTGTAGCGGAAACGGGGGCGGGAATCAATTGCGGCATTCGGCGGCAAAATTGGGCGTTCCCCGTAAGGGTAACGCCCGAGACTGACGGGGTCTGTTCAAGATTAGAATAAGTTTATTCAGAGTTGGGATAAGGCTGTTCAAGCGTTGCGCAGGCAGGCGCAAGAGCCGCGCAAAACCACCCGGCAGCGCGTGTAGGAGCGCCATATACGCGGGCATGAGCGGTGCGGGTGGCGGGGGATTTGCCTTTGCCGGGCGAATGCACCTCCCTGTTACATAGAGCCGCACCTCGCCTCTTTTTCCGGCAGGGCATACGTCGGAATGGACTTCGCGCGCTCGGGCGACCTGTCGCTCCTCTGGTTTCTTGAAGAGACGAGCCGGAACGAGGCGGAGACGCGCCTTGTGGCGGAGATAAAAAACTGCCCGTTCGAGCAGCAGAAACAGCTTGTGTTCCTTATCGGCAGGTGGTGCCGGGCGCGCGGAGTGTGGGGCGGAATCGCGCTCGACGCGCGCGGCAACGGACAGAACCTTGCCGAGGAGGCGGTGCTGGAGTTTCCCGGCTCCGCCGCGGCGGTCATGGAAACGCCCGCGTGGTACGCGGAATGGTTCCCGCGCCTCCGCACGATGCTCGACGAGGGCACGTTTTTTGTGCCGGACGACGAAGCGGTGAAAAGCGATTTTTCTATCGTGCAGTTAAAAAACGGCGTGCCGCACATCCCGCCGCTCCGCACTGCCGACCGGGACGGCAAGGGCAAGCGGCACGGCGACGGAGCCGCGGGGGCGGCGCTCGCGCTCTACGCGTGGAGCGAGCTTGCCGCGGACCCGCTGCCCGTGGCGTGCGGCGGAGCCTGCGCGCGGAGTTCAGGGGGTATTAGGTGGCAGCGAAAAAGAAAGAGCTTGAGTCGCACATAGTAGAAATTTCCGGCTTCAGAAGCATAGTTTCGTATCTTGAAGACACGAACGACTGGCTCTTCTCCGTCGGGGAAAGCCAGAAGGTATTTTCCGACATGATGTGCGACGGACGCATAGAATCGCTTGTCGGCGACCGCAAGGACCGGGTGCAGCAGCTTACGGGGTCGATAACGCCGACCGGCAACAAGGCGGTGGACGAGGCGTGCGACCGATACGTCAATTTCAACGCGCGCTACGAGGCGCAGTCTATTCTGCTTAACGCCATACCTTACGGAATCGCCGTGTGCGAGATTATCTGGGAGAACAAAAACGGCATATACGCGCCGGCGTCGTTCGTGCCCGTGCCGCGGCAGGCGCTCTCGTTCCCGCAGGACGGCGAGTACATGACGCCCTATCTGACGGCAGAAGACAAGCCGCTCAACGAGCCGTACAAGTTCCTCGTGCACCGGAACAGCACGGGCGACGGCAGCCGGTGGGGCTCGCCCGCGCTCAAAAGCGCTTACTGGCCCTGGAAGTTCAAGCGGCTCGGCTTTAAGTTCTGGATAATGGCGGCGGAAAAGGTCGGCGTGCCGTCTGTGCTCGCCCTCTTTCAGTCAAAGACGACGGAGGACGCGAGAGCGCGGGCAAAGGCGCTTTCCGAGGAACTGCGGAACCTTGAGAGCGGTTCGTCCGGCGCGTTCGGCAACGTTACCGACATAAAAGTCGTCGATTCAGAGATAAAAGACTTTGACGCGATTGTGTCGACGTGCAACACGGAAATCGCCTACGCGATAACGGGGCAGAGCCTCGCCACCAATCAGGCGGTCTACGGCACAAAGGCGCAGGCGATGACGCACGAAAAGACTTACGATTCGGTAACGAGCGGCGACGCCTACCTCATGCAGCAGACGCTGTAAAAGCTGTGCGATTTTTTTCGTCGGGATAAACTTCCCCGGCGCCGAAGCTCCCATATACGACATAGACAGCACCGACTACGCCTCGTGGGAAACGGTGCGCGACGCGATAGACCGGGGCGTGCCGGTGTCGCTTTCTTCGCTCTATGACAAGAACCACGTGCCGCGCCCGAAGGACGAGGCGGACGCGTTCGTAAAGACAGTCACTTCCCCGTTCGCCGCGGAGGGCGACCCGGCGTCTTACGCTGATTTTTTTTTCGCGGAAGGCGGCAAGGCTAAAGGCGCGCGCGCTCGACCGCCTGTCGTGCGGAGCGCGTGAGCTTATAGCCGAGAGCTATTACCGGCGCATTCGGGAATTCGCTCTTGCGGCGGCAAAGCGCCCCGCGCTGCTTGAAACGCAGAAAACGCTGCCGCCCGACTACGCGGCAATGAGCGCCGCCGCGGCATTATTAGTGCGCGGGGCGCTGCTCGGAATCGACCGGGCGGCGGGCAAGAAAGAGTTCGCCGACGGGGATAACGACGAAATCGAGGTGCTGCCGTTTGAGGAAGCGCTCGATTATATGAAAAAAAGAGCGGCTGTCGGACGCGGCGAATACTATGCGCTCAGCGACAAACTGCGGTTCCGCGCGTTTACCGTGTCGCGCATAGCGGACGGCGACCTCCTGGAAAAGAGCAAAGGGATGCTCGCGGAGGCTATCCGCTCGGGCGAATCGCTCACCGAGTTCTGGGAAAAGACCAAAAGCGAAATACTTGCGCCCGGCGAAATGGCTCCCGGCGACGGCTGGTACTGGGAGACCGTGTACCGGACGAATCTGCAGACCGCCTACGGCGCGGGGAACGCCATGGGATTCGAGGACGTTCCGCCGATCGCGCTTGAGTTTCTGGGCATAGAGGACGAGCGGCAGACCGAGGAGTGCCGGCGCTTGTCCGACCCGCCCGTCGTGCTGCCGTACAAACACCCGTTCTGGCGGACGCACTGTCCGCCCCTGCACTTCAACTGCCGCTCGACGCTCCGGGCGATATACGACGAGGCGGAACTGCCGGCGTCTTACCAACTGCCGCCCGAAGGAACGGCGGCGGCGGAAGGGTTCGGCGCGTACCCGCTTGACGGAGACACGTGGTGGCAGGAACTGCCCGCCATGAAAGAGCGCGCCGAGCGCTACGGGGTGCAGGAAGAAATCCAAGAAGCGGCGGAAAAGCTGCGGGTAGCGGAAGCCGAGCCGAGGGAATACAAAACCGTGAGCCGGGAGCTCAAAGAGGACTTTCAGAACGCCAGCGACCAGATATTCCATTCGGCGCCGGCGGAGCAGAAAGAGGCGGCTATGGAATATACGGGCTCCAAGTTTGTCGAAACCAACGGCATGCTGTACGCTACAGACGGCTACTACCAGAGGGCGGAAAACAAAGAGCTTTTGAGTGAAATAAAAACAAGGGTGAGACGCCTTGATAAAATCATAAAAAAGTATAAACTGACAGACGACATTATTGCTTGGCGCGGAACGGAAGCGGAGCATTATGCCGGCTGGGAAGCAGGACAGACCTACGAATTGCCCGGCTATGTGAGCACCTGCGTTGACAAAGGGAACGAGATTGTGAGTTCGGATTTTACAATTGAAATGAGGATAAGGAAAGGGACGAGGGGCATGTATCTGGGGAAAAATTCCGTTCACCCGGAAGAAGACGAGTTCCTGCTGGGGCGCGGGCGCAAATATACGGTTATAGAGAAAACAAAGAGCTCGATGATTTTGGAGGCGTCAAATGACTGAAGACCGTCTGACAGAACTGGACAAAGTTTTTATGAAAGCCTTCCTCACCACGTGGAAAGCGGAGGAGCAGGAATTAGGCAGAAACTACTTGCTGTCCGATTTGGATAAACACGGACACGTAGTAAAGATAGAATCGAGAGAGGTAGGCGATAAAACGTGGACAGTTTTCAGGTTCTCAAACAAGAGCGCTGCTATGTTTTATCCCCGCATGAGCAAGTTCAGAGACGCCTACGCGCCGACATGCGTCAAGGTTAAATAGCGCGGGAACTTTTTCAAATAAACGGCAAAAATAAAATCAGGCGGGGACGCGAAGGACGCTCCCCGCCTTTTTTATGCCCCCCTATAGACGGCAAAGCGCTCGGCGCATCCGTGATGCTCAAAAGCAAATGAAACGCGCATGAAGCGGCGTTTTTCACCGTTGCAAAGGCATTAAAACGCGCCGAAGCGAGTGTTTACACGTCAAGCCGGCGCGTGCGCCGCAGAGCGCCGATTTAATAAATTAACGTTAGGGGGATAAAGCCATGAAAACGCCCATAACATACTACGGGGGCAAGCAGCAGCTTTCGGCTGCCATAACGCAGTTAATTCCGGAACACCGCATATACGCCGAGCCGTTTATCGGCGGCGCGGCGGTATTCTTTGCGAAACCCGCGTCTCCGGTAGAAATAATCAACGACATAAACAGCGAGGTTGTCAATTTTTATGAGGTGCTTCAGCGCGACTTCCCTGCGCTGCAAAGCGAAATAAGCATAAGCCTGCACAGCCGCAAAATGCATAAGCACGCCCGCGTAATATATGAAAACCCAGACATGTTTGACAGGATAAAGCGCGCGTGGGCGCTCTGGATGCTGGCGAACACCAGCTACGGGGCAATACTCGACGGCGGCTTCGGCTACGACTTAACCGGGCAGACGACAAAAAGGCTGGCTAACAAGCGGCATGCATTTTCCGAAGAGCTTGCCGCCCGCCTGCAAAACGCGCAGATAGAATGCTGCGACGCCTTAAGAATAATCAGAAGCAGGGACGCCCCGGAAACGTTCTTTTATCTCGACCCTCCTTATCCCGGCACCGACCAGGGGCACTACGACGGCTATTCAGGCGACGATTTCCGCGCGCTGCTTGAGACGCTTTCAAAAATCGAAGGGAAGTTTCTTTTGAGCTCGTTCCGCCACGAAGCGCTTGCCGAATACAAAGAAAAACACGGCTGGAGCCAGTTTGAGATAAAAATGCGGAAATCAATTGCGGCAAGGGTTTCGCCGGCGGCGCATAAAATTGAAGTGCTCACGGCAAACTACCCCATAGCCCCGCCCGAAATCCTGTGCGCAAACATCGGGGCAGACCGAAAAAACTGAAAAACAGGCGGGGACGCCGGCGGCGCTCCCCGTCTGTTTATGCCCCCTATAGAAGGCAAAGCGCGCGGCGCGTCCGGTATACTCACAGGAAATGAAAAAGGTACACACGCTCGAGTTAGCCAAAATAGGCAAATGGGGGCAGGACGGCGCGGAAATCACGCGGCAGGATTTGCGGGAAGTTGCTGAAACGTTCGCGGGGAAGCGCCCCGCGGTAATCGGGCACGCGGAAACGGACAAGGCGCCGAAGTTCGGCGACGTGCTCGACATGCGCCTTTCCGACGACGGCGCCAAAATCTACGGCGACGTCATGTTCCTGCCCGAAGCGGAGGCGCTGTATGAGCGCGGCGCGTACAGCGGCTGGTCCGTGTCTATCCCGAAGCGCGGCGCGGACGGCAAGCGGTACCTGCACCACGTCGCGTTCCTCGGCGCGACTCCGCCCAAGATACCGGGGCTCAAAGATTTAGGCATTAACTATTCGGAAGGCGAAAGCCCCGAAGTATATCAATTTTCCGGGCAGGTGCCCGAAGAAGGAGCAAAAATGACGGACGAGGAAAAGAAGGCGCACGAAGAGGCGCTGAAGGCGGAAAAAGACAAGGCGGCGGCGCTTCAGAAGCAGCTGGACGCGCTCAAAGCCGAGTTTGAGGCGTACAAGGCGGAAAACAAGGCGCCGCCGAAGAAGCCGGAGTTTTCCGACCCGGAAGCGGCAAAGAAGTTTGCCGACATGGAAAAGAAGCTCGCCGAAGTGGAAACGGCGTCGCGCAAGGCTCGCCTCGCCTCGTTTTCCGAGGCGGTAAAGGGGAAAATTCCCGCTGGGCTTCTGCCGAAAGCCGAAGCGGTAGCGGGGCTGCTTGAAGGCGCGGGAGAGGCGGAATTCGCCGACGCGGACGGCAAGCCCATAGACTGGGCGAAAGCCGCGACCAATATGTAAAGGAGAGGAAAAAATGGATAACGCAGCAAGCGTCTACGGCGACCGCGGCGTGTGGGCGGATGACCACCCCGTGGTGCGAATGGGCGGAACGCTCACGGCGGCGGCGATAACCGCCGCGCCGAAGGCGGGAACGATTCTGAAAGCGAACGGGGCGAACGTGGAGCCCGCGGCGACGGCGGACACGCCGGTAGGCGTTCTTGCCGCCGATTCAGACGGCACGGCGAACGTGATTTACGGCGTGCACGGCGTCGTTGTGTCAAAACGGCTCTTAGACAACACCGGGGCGGAGGCGAACGCGACGCTCAAGGCGAAACTCACCGCAATCGGCATATATCTCAAACAGGCATGGGGAGGAAACTTTAAATAATGGCAGGAATTTTAATCAAGCCGGAGGACATTGTCCGCGTAATCGCGGCGCTGCCGCCGGAAACCTCGAACGCGCGCACGTATTTTCAGCGCGTCGTGAACAAAAACTCGGACATACTCGCAAAAAGCGAGATTATGTCGACGGTCGGGAACATTCCCGTGATTTCCACGGGAGAAACGGGCGTGCGCCCCGCATACGGCGCGACGCTCGACTATGTCCGCCCTATGTCGGTCGATATCGACGACAATTTTACCGCGGCGGAAGAATCGGAGTTTGAGCGCGCGACCTCTTTGGGTCAGCAGCAGATGATCGACGACCGCCTCGCGCGGTGGGCGCAGCTTGTGCGGAACACGACGAAGGCGCTCTGCGCTCAGGCGCACAAGGGCGCGATAGACTACATGATGAAGAGCGGCAACGCGCTCGTCCGCTATCAGGTGAGCTACGGCACTGTGGAAGCAATTACCACCACGGTACAAATCAGCGCCGTTACGACGGGGCAGCTTATCGACTTCCTTGAGGCGCTGAACGCGAAGATAAACGAAAACGGCGTCGGCGGGGCAATAGACTACGTATGCTCGTCAGCGTGGTACGCGAAAATAATCGAGCTCGCCTCTAACCAGACGAAGCTGAACGCGACGGTAGGCGACGGCTATATCGACTTTGCCGGCTACCGGATTCGGCGCGACAACGACACGTACAAGGACGACGTGTCCGGCACGCCGACGGTGAAGCGGATGCTCGGCGACAACGAGCTTATCGCGCGGGCGAAAGACGCGGGGCAGGCGCTGTACTTTATGAAGATAGACGACGTCGTGCAGCGCGCGGCGGTGCCGCTCTATGCGTTCACCAAGACGCGGCACGACCAGCGCGGGACAGACCTGTTCGTGAAGTCAAAGCCGTTTCCGCTTATCAACGTGAAGGGGCTGGCGCTTTTGCGGGTCACAGACCCGCCGACTTTGGACACAGACCCGCCGACTTTGGACACAGAGCCGCCGACTTTGGACACAGAAGAATAAAAAATGGAAGCAAAAGAAACCCGCGGGGAAAGCGGCTTTCCGCGGGCTTTTTCCGAGGCGCCACCTGAAGCGGAGATAAACGACGTCACCGTAAGCGGCGCTTACGGTGAACCGCTCAGCTACATCATTTCCGTCCGCGTGAATGTCTTTTTTTTGCTCAACCCCATGCATATGGACGCCGCGCCGTGGTTTGTCGGTTTCCCGGCGGGGGTGTCCGCGACGTTTACGGGAATGTTCAAAGTGGACGACTGGACCGCCATAGAAATTAGCCTGACCGGCTCTCCCCTCGAAGGAATCGCCGGGCTTATTAAGCTGCGCATTCCCGGCGACTATCTGTCCAGCGGCGAAACGCTCGAAACGGACGACAACCCGAACGCCGTATGGGATATAGAGCCGCGTTCGGCGCGCGTGGACAACGCGGTCGTCGCGGGCGGCGTGGGGAACCCGCTCGATTACACAATAACCGGCCAAATCTACGCCGACCACTTTGACAATGCCGCCAATGTGCCGTGCGAGTCGTGGTTTCTTGGCGGTTTCCCGGCGGGACTGACCGCGCTGGCGAACATGACTCAGGTTTCTCCTGAATTCAGCATTCGCATTACCGGTACGCCTTCCGAGACATTCGGGGGGCTTATTAAGCTGCGCCTCGAGCGGCGTGCCCTCGTGCCCCGCGATATCGACGTCGCTCACCGTTGCCGTCGGGAGCGCCTCTTCTATGTCTATCGTCGCGTCGGGGTTTTCGTCTACGGGAATCGCTTCTCCGCCGCGAACCGCCGAGGCGGGGATTGTCGCGCTGATAACCGCGTGCGCTTCCTGCGAGGGCGTCCCGCTGATAAGAACTATCGCGTCGCTCGACCCGTCGGGGATTCCGTGCGGCGCCGCCGCGGTCAGCCCCGGCGGCAGGTTCGCGAACCACGCC
>NZ_BBPW01000029.1:0-10230 GCF_001028545.1 Treponema endosymbiont of Eucomonympha sp.
GTCCGCCAGTATTCTCCATATTCCCTTGTCCCGCCAGCGGCAAAACCGCTTGTGTATGCTGTTCCAGTTTCCGAATTCTGGCGGTATATCCCTCCACGGAGCGCCCGTGCGCGTCTGCCACGCTACCGCGTTAATAAACAAGCGGTTGTCTTTCGCCACTCCCCCGTGCTTCCCTGCCTGTCCGGGCAGCAGTTCTTTTATCCGTTCCCACGCCTCGTCGCTTATATCGTGCCGGTGAATGCCTTCATTTCTTTTCATGCTTCTATTTTACCTCTTTTCCTTTATCCAGTCCACACTACCTAGTACGGATAAGGCGTTCCTCGCGCTCCGCACGGGTAACGGTCGACTTTGCCGCCGCACGCGCGCGGCAAACTCTGCACAGAGGCGGGCGGCGAGCGGGGGAGAAGCCCCGCTTTTTTGTTGCCCGCCGTTCGCCTGCGTCAAAGCTGATAAGTTATAAGCGCGTTTGTCTTCCATAATATGATATGTGCCAGCGTTTGAGTTCGGCGCATAGGCTTCAGCCCGTTTATGGCGCGCGAGCCGCCCTTCAATTTCGCCTCTCTGTCTTCCGGTTATATACCTTTAATTGTGCGTACTGCAAAACGCCGCTATTCTCCGCTATTTCCCTTTTTCCGTCTTTCAGTATGTATTGTTTTATTGTGTAATACAGAGATTTATTTCAGACAATACAGTGATTGTTTGTTTTACACTGTTTTGTTTTATGGTGTTTTATTTATTCCGTTAAAATATATTTTGTATAAACAGTTATTTATCTTGACAAATTTATTTTATTTCAGTATGATAGCAAACGAAACAGATACAAAAAGAACATACAGTTATTTCGTATCTGTTCATCATGCCATATACTGTTATATACGGAGGCGAACATGAGAAAAATTGCATTTTACGGCAAGGGCGGAATCGGCAAGTCCACCACGCAGCAGAATACCGCTGCTGCCATGGCACACTTCTACAACCAGAAGGTGTTCATTCACGGCTGCGACCCCAAGGCGGATTCCACGAGGCTTATCCTGGGAGGGAAGCCGCAGGAGACGCTTATGGACGTCCTGCGGCAGGAAGGCGCCGAAAAGGTTACCAACGAGAAGGTCATTAAAACGGGATTCATGAATATCCGCTGCGTGGAATCCGGCGGACCGGAACCGGGCGTCGGCTGTGCCGGACGGGGGGTCATCACCGCCATAGACCTTATGGAAAACAACGGCGCGTATACACCGGAACTGGATTTCGTGTTCTTCGACGTGCTCGGCGACGTGGTATGCGGCGGTTTTGCCATGCCTATCCGCGACGGAAAGGCGCAGGAGGTCTATATCGTCGCGTCCGGCGAGATGATGGCAGTCTATGCCGCGAACAATATCTGCAAAGGACTGCTCAAGTATGCCAAGCAGAGCGGAGTGCGGCTGGGAGGAATCGTGTGCAACAGTCGGAAGGTGGACAGGGAACGGGAATTCCTCGACGAGTTTACCGCGGCAATCGGCACCACGATGATACACTTCGTGCCGCGGGACAACGTGGTGCAGAAAGCGGAGTTCAACAAGAAGACGGTAGTCGAATTCGATGCCGCTGAAAATCAGGCAAAAGAATACGGCGAGCTGGCGCGAAAAATCATGGAGAATAAGAACTTTGTCATTCCCAAGCCGCTTTCTATGGACGAGCTGGAAAAAATGGTGGTCAAGTACGGGATTCCCGACTAGTCGGCAGAGCGGAGGCGCGGCAGACTCCGTTCTCTTTCCGATTTTATGCCTGCGGCATTCGGCGCGCTATTTGCGCGTCCGCCGTATGCCGCAGGTTTTCAGAGGAGTGTAAAAATGAAAATGATTAGAGCTATCCTCCGCCCCGAAACGGCGGACTCGGTTGCGGACAGCCTTTCCGAAGCAGGCTTTCCCTCGATAACCAAAATTAACGCCTTCGGGCGGGGCAAGCAGAAGGGCATAACCGTCGGGAACATTCATTACGACGAGCTTCCCAAGATACAGCTTATGCTCGTCGTCGAAGACGCGGACGTGGAAAAAGTAATGAAAGTCATTCAGTACAAGTCGTATACGGGCAATATGGGCGACGGAAAGGTGTTCATCTCTCCCGTCGAGCGGGCATTCACCGTCCGCACCGGCTCGGAGACACTATGATGACCGGAAGGAGCACGCGGTGAAAGAGATAATCGCCATTATCCGCCCGAAAATGATAAGCAAGACAAAAATCGCGCTGGGAAATATGGGTGTCGACAGCATAACCGCTTATGCCGCTTACGGGCGGGGCAAACAGCGGGGAATCGCCGAAGAAGTGGATATCGCGTACCGCCCGCACGTTCTGGACGAAGCGGCGCACCGCGGGATGAAGTACGTGCCCAAGCGGTATCTGGCTATGGTGGTCAGGGATTCCGAAGCGGACGAGGTAGTAAAAACCCTCATTCAGACGAACCAGACCGGTCAGATTGGGGACGGCAAAATCTTTATGTGCCCCGTGGACGACGCTCTGCGGATTCGCACCAAAGAAACCGGAGACAGTGCCCTGATATAGCGGGGCAAAGAGAGGAGTACATGCCGTATCATTTATTCAAATGCAGCGAATGCATCCCCGAACGGGGAAAGCACGCAGTCATCAAGGGACCGGGGGAAGACCTGAGCATGGCGCTCCCGCTGGGATACCTCAACACGATTCCCGGCAGCATATCCGAGCGGGGCTGCGCGTATTGCGGCGCGAAGCACGTAATCGGCACCCCGATGAAGGACGTGATTCACCTCAGCCACGGTCCCGTCGGCTGCACCTACGATACGTGGCAGACCAAGCGGTATATCAGCGACAACGACAACTTTCAGCTTAAATATACCTTTGCCACGGACATGAAGGAAAAGAACATAATCTTTGGCGCGGAGCAAGTGCTGCGCTCGAACATCATGGAGGCGTTCAAAGCCTTCCCGCATATCAAGCGGATGACCATATACCAGACCTGCGCTTCCGCCCTTATCGGAGACGACATACAGGCGCTCGCCGACGAAATCATGGACGAGATGCCCGACGTGGATATATTCGTGTGCAACTCGCCGGGCTTCGGCGGACCAAGCCAGTCCGGCGGGCACCACAAAATCAACATTGCGTGGGTGAACCAGAAAGTGGGAAAGGTCGAGCCGGAAATCACCTCCGACTACGTCATTAACTATGTGGGCGAGTACAATATTCAGGGGGACCAAGAAATCATGCAGGATTACTTCAAGCGCATGGGCATTCAGATACTCTCCACATTTACCGGCAACGGCTCCTACGACGGGCTTCGCGCCATGCACCGGGCGCACTTGAACGTGCTGGAATGCGCCCGCTCCGCCGAGTATATCTGCAATGAGCTGAGGGTACGCTACGGCATTCCCCGTCTGGATATAGACGGTTTCGGGCACCAGGCGCTCTCGGATTCGCTCCGCAAGATAGGGCTGTTTTTCGGCATTGGAGACCGGGCGGAAGTCATAATCAAAGAAGAAACCGCCAAATGGGGACCGGAACTGAACTGGTACAAGGCGCGACTGGAAGGCAAGAAGGTTTGCTTGTGGCCCGGCGGCTCCAAATTGTGGCACTGGGCGCACGCCATTCACGCGGATATGGCGGTGGAAGTGGTGTCGGTGTACACCAAGTTCGGTCATCAGGGGGATATGGAAAAAGGCATATCCCGCTGCGAGGAGGGGGCGCTGGCAATAGACGACCCCAACGAGCTTGAAGGGCTGGAAGCTATGGAAACGCTCAAGCCGGACGTCATCTTTACCGGCAAGCGACCCGGCGAGGTTGCAAAGAAGATTCGGGTGCCGTACCTCAACGCCCACGCCTACCACAACGGCCCGTGGAAAGGGTTTGAAGGCTGGGTGCGCTTTGCGCGGGATATTTACAACGCCGTCTATTCGCCGATTCACCAGCTTGCGCTGCGGGACATTAGCAAGGACGAGATACCGACCGATCAAGGCTTCGTGACGAACCGAATGCTTTCAGACGCCGGACTCAGCGAAGAGATTCGGAACTCGGCAGAGCTTCGTCCCTATTCGGGGAAATACGACTGCGTCAGCCCCCTGCGGGACAAGACATATCCCCAGTTTCCGCGGGCGGAACGGCTTGCGGAAGCGGTATAGGAGGGCAACATGGCAGACACAGCGGTTGCGGCGGAAACAGCAGAAGTGCTGGGAGCAAAGCCGCGGAAAGAATACCCGAAGGACTACCCGATGAAGGAACAGGTGGACGCGCTGGTGGACTATATCATGAAGAACTGCCTCTGGCAGTTTCACTCCCGCGCTTGGGACCGGGAGCGGCAGAACAACAACATTCTGGGCATGACTTCCCGCCTCGTGCGCGGTGAATCGGTGAATCCGGCGACGGCGGAAGAGCGGTGCTATTGGGCGGACGCGGTCTGTCTTGCGGATGCGTTCAAAAGCCGCTTCGGGTGGCTTGCGGGACTGAGCGGTGAGGACAAAGGCGTCCTCATGCAGGGCGTCAAAGACCGAATGGATTTTCTTACCATAACCGGCTCCCTCAATCTTGAGCTGACGGACGTCCATTATTAAAAAGCGACGCAGGGTTTGACGCAGGAACATTCCCTGCCGCGCTGCACGAATGTTCTTCTTTGCAGAGGACAGTTTCGCACGGGACACAAAGGCGTGCCCGTAATCGGGAGGGGCAGGAGTGCCTGCCCCTCCCCGCCGGGGTTGCCCAGCAAAACCCGGAACAAGCCGTCTGGCGGCTTGCCGGATGCCGCCGCGTGTGCGGCGCACCGAATGTTTTTATGAGGAGTATTGTATGGCTTGCGAGATAAAGGAAAAGGAGCGCGTCGGGGTAATCAACCCCATATTTACCTGTCAGCCCTGCGGCGCACAGTACGCCAGCATCGGGATTAAGAACTGTATTGGCATCGTGCACGGTGGGCAGGGCTGCGTCATGTTTGTGCGACTGGTCTTCTCCCAGCATTTTAAGGAGAGCTTCGAAATCGCCTCGTCCTCCGTGCACGAGGACGGAGCGGTATTCGGCGCGCTGAACCGGGTGGAGGAAGCGGTGGACGTGCTTTTAATGCGCTACCCCGACGTGAAGGTCGTGCCCATAATCTCCACCTGCTCTACCGAAGTCATCGGAGACGACATAGACGGTGCCGTGCTGAAGCTGAACAACGGGCTTTTGAAGGAGAAATACCCGGGGCGCGAGGTGTACCTTATCCCCATACATACACCCAGTTTCGTCGGCAGCATGATAAGCGGCTACGACGTGGCGCTGCGGGAGTTCGTCAGCTACTTCGCCCGGAAAGGGGAGCCAAGCGACAAGATAAACTTTATTACCGGCTGGGCGAACCCCGGCGACGTAACGGAACTGAAGCATATCCTGACGGAAATGGATATCGAGGCGAACGTGCTTTTTGAAATTGAGAACTTCGACGCTCCGCTTATGCCTTCGGGCAACACGGTCGCCCACGGGGATACCACCGTAGAGGTTCTGCGGGACACCGCCAATGCGAAAGGCACCGTCGCCCTTAACCGCTTCGAGGGTGGACAGGCGGCGGCATTCCTTGAGCGGGAGTTCGGCGTTCCCGCGGTCATCGGACCTTCACCTATCGGAGTCCGCAATACCGACACGCTGCTCAAGCGTCTGAGCGACATGACAGGGAAGCCTATCCCCGAATCGCTGGTGCGGGACCGGGGAATCGCCCTCGACGCCATAAGCGATTTGACTCACATGTTTCTCGCAGATAAGCGGGTGGCTATCTATGCCAACCCCGACCTTGCTATCGGGTTGGCGCAGTTCTGCATGGATTTGGAAATGCTGCCCGTGCTGCTGCTCCTCGGCGACGACAACGTCGGCTACGCCACCGACCCGCGGGTGCTTGAACTCAAGGAGCACGCGTGGTTCGATATGGAGATAGTTACCAACGCAGACCTGTGGGTTCTGGAGGACCGGCTCAAGAACAAAGGGCTAGAACTGGACCTCATTCTGGGGCACTCCAAAGGGCGCTTTGTCTCCATTGATTACGGGGTGCCTATGGTCAGGGTCGGGTTTCCCGTCTATGACCGCGCGGGCGCGTACCGGTATCCGGTCGTGGGATACGGCGGTGCCACCGCCCTTGCCGAATCTATGGCAAACGCGCTTTTTACCGATATGGAATATAAGAAGTGCAAAGAATGGGTGCTCAACGTATGGTAGAATGGGCACGGAACAGGAGGCACGGGAATGGAAATCAGGTATAAGGCGCGAGTCTGCGCGGACAAAGAGCGAATCGAGCGTCTTTTGAGCGGGAGCAGGGTCGGCGTCCTCGGCTTGAACGCCGGGGACTACCCCTACGCCGTGCCGCTGAACTATATCTGGCGCGGCGGCTGCGTCTATTTCCACGGCGCGGGTTCCGGCAAGCGGGTAACGCTGCTGGACGAATCGCCGCGGGTCTGCTTCACCGTATACGAGGAATACGGCACGGTGAAGGACGACGTCCCGTGGCACGCGGACACCGCGTATCTGAGCGCAATGGTGTTCGGGCGGGCGGAACGGGTGCGCGACTCGGAAGAAGCCGCCGCCGCGCTGCAGCAACTGGTGGAGAAATTCATGCCGGGGTTCTTCAGCAACAGCCGTATTGCCGCTTCGTTTGTGGAAAAGTACCGTTCGTCTCTCGACGGGAATCCGGTGGCGGTGTTCCGCGTCAAGCCCGACGAGATTACCGCGAAGGAAAACCGCACGGAGCCGGAGAACCTGTTCCAGCCCGGCATGAAGAAGCGGGACGGCGCAGGCGCGGGAGGCGAAGGGTGAGCCTCCTGACCGGCAGCCGCGTCCTGCGGAACGACGGCACGCTGCCGGCGGCGCTGCGGGGAATCGCCAGCAGCGCCGCGTACCCGACCGGCGAGATGCACGAATGCCGGCTCAGGGAGGAGAACGTTATCTCGACGCCGTGCGGCGAGGTCGTCCCGCAATATTCGGCGCCGGACGCCCGGCAGAAAGAACTGAAGTCGCTGTCGTTCTACCGGAGCGGCAAGGCGCGGAGCGTCTGCCTCGACCGGCAGACCGAAGTGCGCACGCCCCTCGGCGCGCTGCCCGCAGAACTGCTCGTCTTTTATGAAAACGGCTCGCTGGACAGCGTATTCCCGTTGAACGGGCAGCTCGGATTCGGCTGGTCGGAGGAAGAGGAAGGGCAGCTTGCGCCGTACCGCGACTTCAGCTTTCCCTTCGGGCAGTTCCGCGTGAAAGTGAACGGCGTGCGGTTCTACGAGAGCGGCGCCGTGAAGAGCGTCATCTTCTGGCCCGGGGAAACCGTCAGCCTGAACACGCCGGCGGGGACGTTTCCCGCGCGGATAGGTATCCGTCTGTACGAAGACGGCGCGCTGCACTCTTTTGAGCCGGCGGTCCCTATCGAGCTCGACACCCCTATCGGGCAGGCGCTCGCCTACGACGTGAACGCCGTGGGGGTGGAGGCGGACCGCAATTCCGTCTCGTTCGACCGCGGCGGGAAGCTCGCCGGCTTCGCTTCCTCCGGCGACCTCGTCGTCAACAGTCCCCGTCAGGGAAGGGTGCGGCTCTCTTCGCTCACGCGGCTGGGGCTTTCCGACGACGTGCTGGTGAAGAACCCGCTCGTCTTTTCCTTCGAGGGGGACGCCGTCTCCGTCAGCGACGGCAAAAGCGCGTCGTCGTTTGACCTGCGGGAGTGCAAGTTCCTGCTGCTGCCGGACATAGACCCGGGCGCGGGACTCGGCTGCGGCGGCAGGTGCGGCAGCGCGGGAAGCGGCGGCTGTTCCGGCTGCGAGTAGCGCGTTCGGCGGCAGCCAAACGACCGAGTGCTTTGAATAAACTCGGCGTAGGGACAAGCGGGGAGGGCAAAGGTTGAAAATAGCGGCATTGCTCGACGCGGCGGGGAAAGCCGCGCCGTTTACCGAAGCGGGGACTATCTGTGTCTATGAGCGGCAGGGCGATTCGTGGGCTGCGGCACGGGAGCGCGGCTTTGCTTCCGCCGCGCACACGTCGGTGCGGGCGCTGCGCTCCTATATCGCGGAAGCCGCCCGCTGGCTGGGGGACTGCAAAGTCCTCGCGGCAAAACGCTCGCCGGGCTATTACCGCGTCGCCTTTGAAGGCTGCGGCGTCGCGCTGTGGGCAGCCGAGGGCGCTCCCCCGCAGTTCGTCAGCCGCATTGAAGCCTTCTATGAGCGGCAGGTCGGCGAGCCGGAAACGGAGCCGCGCGGGAAAGACGCCGCCGCTCCTGCCTATATCGTCCCCATTCCGGGCAAGGCGGGGCATTACGCGGCAGACCTCCGCGAGGTTATGGCGCACAGTACCGGCGTCAGTTCCCGCGAAGTGCTGCTGCCCTTCTTCAGCGAAACCGCCTTCAGCCGCCTCGAAATCGTCTGCGACCACGTCCCCAAGTGGTTCGAGCGCGAACTGGGGCGCTTCCGCCTGAAGGCGGTCTCGGAATCCAACGGGAAGCAGGTAAAGATATGCGTATACCCCGCGGGGAGATAAGGCGCTCGGCGGCAGCCGAACGACCGGGTTTTTGAGGGGACTGCCGCAAGCGCGTTCGGCTACCGCCGAACGACAGAGTTTCTTGAGGAGACTGTCGCACGCCTTCGGCGTGCTTACCGAGTGTGCGCCGCTTCGCTTACCGCACACTCGCGGCATATAAGGAAAGAATGGCGAACGGCATATAGGCGCGTCCCGCTTCTTTCCGCCTCCCCGCTCACGCGAGAGGCTCTCGTCCGCCTAGAACAGTGTCTCTGTCCCGCCCTAGGTAGTGTGGACTGGAAGATAGAGGAATAAACACCTGACATGAATGGCGGCGATGAAGGAAGCGGTGAGCTTTGCGTAGCGCGTGGCAATTCCCCGCCAGCGCTTGAGGGCGCGGAAGACGTTTTCAATGACGTGCCGCGCCCGATACAGTTCATGACTGTACGCTCTTTGCTCTTTCCGGCTTTTAACCGGAGGGATGACTGCTGTTATATCCGCTTCCTTAAGCATATCGAGCAGTTCGTTCGTGTCATACGCTTTGTCCGCAAGGAACGCTTCCGCCTCCAAACCCTCCATAAGGAGAGGCGCCTGGCTACAGTCCGCGACAGTACCGCTTGTCACAATGCCGCTTGCCGGCATTCCGTACTCGTCGACTACCAAGTGCAATTTGCTGTTCAGCCCCCTTTTGTGCGGCTAATGTCCTGAGTGCCGCCGCACGCCCCGCATGCGTCCGCGTGTGCCTTGATATACGTCGAATCTATCATAAAGATATCCCCGGCAGGCTCGCCTATTGCGGCGTCCGCCAGCGTTTTCCATATTCCCTTGTCCCGCCAGCGGCAAAACCGCTTGTGTATGCTGTTCCAGTTTCCGAATTCTGGCGGTATGTCCCTCCACGGAGCGCCTGTGCGCGTCTGCCACGCTGCCGCGTTGATAAACAGGCGGTTATCTTTCGCCGCTCCCCCGCGTTTCCCTGCCTGTCCGGGCAGCAGTTCTTTTATCCGTTCCCACGCTTCGTCGCTTATATCGTGCCGGTGAATGCCTTCATTTCTTTTCATGCTCCTATTTTACCTCTTTTCCCCTATCCAGTCCACACTACCTAGGATTATTGTCCGTCGTTCTATTGGTAATAGAAGCAACGCCGTCAGATGATACCGGTGTTTTTTCGCCGTTAACATAAATGGCAGAAAGCTTGGCATTAGCTTTGTCTACCAGCTTTACAGTAAGCTCTGTTGTTCCTCTGTTGGCATCGCCGTTTTTCGCTTCAACCTCTACCTGTACCGATTCCGCGTAGTAAACCGGTACTATTACGTGAGCATGATATTCATAGGGTATGCCACTTCCGGGTTCGCTGCTTAAATCAAAAGAAACCAAACCGTTTTCGGTTATTTTCGTGTGGATTTCGGCAGAATAAACATAATAATTGCCGCTGGATGATCCTAGTTCAACACCAGCAGAAGTTACCGTAGGAGAAATAGAAATTTCTTTTATTTCACCGCGAGAAGTCGTATAAACGACGTCCTGCGGTTTAGAACCGCCAAAATTACCCTCCTTCAATTTAAACCACAGCTTGGTCGTTGTCGCATGATCTCCCCCTATCCCGGCTCTCTGCAATTCCACCGGCTTATAGGGGGTATACTCGGGGGAGCCGGCACAGGTGCAGGCGGCGGCACTATCACATTGATAGTATCCGGCTCATTTTTGCACGCGCCAAACGCTCCTAATATCATAAAAGCAAACAGAGCCACAGTAAACTTTTTCATCATTTTTCCTTCCTTTCCTTAA
>NZ_BBPW01000030.1:0-9672 GCF_001028545.1 Treponema endosymbiont of Eucomonympha sp.
CCGCAATAGGCGAGCCTGCCGGGGATATCTTTATGATAGATTCGACGTATATCAAGGCACACGCGGACGCATGCGGGGCACAAGGCGGCACTCAGGACATTAGCCGCACAAAAGGGGGCTGAACAGCAAATTGCACTTGGTAGTCGACGAGTACGGGATGCCGGCAGGCGGCATTGTGACAAGCGGTACTGTCGCGGACTGTAGCCAGTCGCCTCTCCTTATGGAGGATTTGGAGGCGGAAGCGTTCCTTGCGGACAAAGCGTATGACACGAACGAACTGCTCGATATGCTTAAAGAAGCGGATATAACAGCCGTCATCCCTCCGGTTAAAAACCGGAAAGAGCAGAGAGCGTACAATCATGAACTGTATCGGGCGCGGCACGTCATTGAAAACGTCTTCCGTGCCCTCAAGCGCTGGCGGGGAATTGCTACGCGCTATGCAAAGCTCACCGCTTCCTTCATCGCCGCTATTCATGTCAGGTGTTTATTCCTCTACCTTCCAGTCCACACTACCTAGGCTTTTGTCCAGCCTTTACCGTCGATGTGATAATAGCCATTGTAGCTTCTCCTTTCAGCTTTTGTTGCAAGTCGTGCGGTGATTAAACGCTTTGCCGTATCGGTCTCGGTATACACAACAAAAAGCGTATGCCCTGCTATTGCGCCAAGGTCTGCCAGCGGTCTTCCCCGGACGTATTGTTTTCGCTCCGGTCGTAACGCACCAGCCTTTCTGGGTCTGAAAAGATATATTGCGCCGTCTCAAAACTTACCTTACCCGGCTTCGACAAGTTTAACTGCGCTTTTGCGCTATCCCATTCTATCCCGCTTATAGGCATATCTATAATATCATGTTTTTTCGTATTCTTTGTCAAATCTTTTTTCTATATGGCTGACGATAAGCGGGAGCAAACAGGGGAAGCGGCTTGCGGCTATATGCCGAGTTCTTTCAGAAACCTGAACGTTCCCCGCACCGACCTATATGCCGAGTTTTTTCAGAAAACTCGATCGATACCCGTGCATAGCACGGGTATCGCCGCTTGCCGTTTGCGCGGAAAACGCATATCTTTTTAGCAAATCCACCGGCAAAGGAGTTGCGCCTTATGGCAACATATCAGTTTCAGACGGAAGTCAGCCAGCTTTTGACGCTCATCATCCACTCGCTGTACTCCAACAAAGACATTTTCCTGCGCGAAATCGTGTCCAACGCGTCCGACGCGCTCGACAAGCTCAAGTACCTCAGCGTGTCCGACGACGCGTACAAGGCGGCGACGTTTGACCCGCGAATCGACATATCCTTCGACGAGGAACGGAAGACCCTCGTGGTGAAGGATACGGGAATCGGCATGAGCGACGCCGATTTGACCGAAAACCTCGGCACGATTGCGCGGAGCGGCACGAAAGCCTTCCTCGAAAAGCTCGCGGACGACGCGAAGAAGGATTCGTCGCTCATCGGGCAGTTCGGCGTCGGCTTCTACTCGGCGTTCATGGCGTCGTCCAAAATCGACGTGTACTCGCGCAAAGCCGCGACGGACGAAATATGGCACTGGTCGAGCGACGGCACGGCGTCGTATGCGCTCGACCGCGTAACGCTCGTCGACGCCGGCGCGGAAAACGAGGCGGCGCGGGAAACGGCAAAGGCGCAGGGGCTGGACGCGGAAGGCGCGCACGGCACGGCGGTGATTATGGCGCTCAACGCGGACAGCGGGGACTACGCGAGCCGCTGGAAGGTCGAAGACTTGATAAAGCGGTATTCCGACCATATCGCGTTCCCGATTTTCCTGCACTACGAGCAGAAGGATTACGACAACAAGGGCAAGGTCAAAAGCTCGGAGCGCAAAGTCGAGCAAATCAACAGCGCGAGCGCCCTGTGGAAGCGCCCAAAGACCGAACTGAAGGACGAGGATTATGTTAGCTTCTACAAAGCGCTCTCGCACGAGTCCGGCGACCCGCTCCTCTACGTGCACACCCACGCGGAAGGGACGCAGGAATACACGACGCTCTTCTTTGTGCCGGAAAAGGCGCCGTTCGACCTGTACCGCGCGGACTACAAAAGCGGCGTGAAGCTCTACGTGAAACGCGTGTTCATAACCGACGACGACCGCGAATTGCTGCCGGCGTATCTGCGCTTTGTGCGCGGCGTCATCGACTCGGAAGACCTGCCACTCAACGTGAGCCGCGAGATTCTGCAGCAGAACCGCGTCCTTGAGACGATTAAGTCGCAGTCGGTGAAGAAGCTGCTCAGCGAGTTCCGAAAGCTTGCGAAGGCGGGCGACGAGGCGGCGGCAAAGAAACTCGCCGACGGGGGCGACGAGAAGCTGAGCGACGAGGAAAAAAAGGCGCTCAAGGCGTGGAACGCCTTTATCGAGAACTTCAACCGCCCGCTGAAAGAGGGGCTGTACAGCGACTACGCGAACCGAGACGAGCTTACGGAGCTAATCCGCTTCAAGAGCACGGCGGACGCGGGCACGGGCGAGCGCTGGACGAACTTTGCCGACTACGTGTCGCGCATGCAGACGGGGCAGAAGGCTATTTATTATATCGCCGGCTCCGACGAGCAGAATTTACGGAAGTCGCCGCTCCTTGAGGCGTACAAGGCGAAGGGCTTTGAAATCCTCGTCCTCCCCGACGAAATCGACGACGTCATACTGCCGTCGGTCGGCAAATACAAGGATTTCGAGCTGAAATCGGTGAACCGCGCGGGGAGCGACGAAGAGCTGGGAGTCGACAAGAAGGAAGCCGCGAAGAAGGCGAAGGAGTTCAAGCCGCTCGTGGAGAAGGTGAAGAAGGCGCTCGGCGAGCGGGTGAAGGACGTGCAGCTTTCAAAGCGGCTGTCCGAGTCGCCGTCGTGCATAGTCGTAGACGAGAACGACCCGTCGCTGCAAATGGAACGCATGATGAAGGTTATGGGGCAGACTATGACGGGCAACGAGGTGAAGCCGATTCTGGAAATCAACGGCGAGCACCCGCTCGTCGCCCCGCTGAAGGACTCCGACGACGAGGCGTATATCGCGGACGTGTCGCAGGTGCTGCTCGACCAAGCGCTGCTGGTCGAAGGCGCGGAACTCAAAGACCCCGCCGGCTTCGTGGCGCGAATCAACCGGCTCCTGACGCGCTAGGTTTGGAAATCGGCAAGGCGCAGCGGTGCACCGGGAAACCTTGACTGTCCACCGCAAAGTCTTGGCGGTACACCGGGAGGCTTTAACTGTCTACCGGGAAACTCTGGCGGTACACCGGGAGCCGCTGGCGGTGTACCGCCAGACCTTTTCGGTACGCCGTTAAACGCCGCGGGGGCGCTGAATTGAGCCGCAAAAAACGGCGTAACCTTAATAATAGTTGACAAAAAGAATGAGCGCACTATCGTGGGAACGAAATGGAAACAGAAATATTATACAAATATGCCGAAGATGATAACGGCAATATAATTCATATAGACGAAGCAGTAACGGGCGTAAATTATTGCTGCCCTTCTTGCAAAGAAGGGTTTGTCTTTAAAAACGGCAAAATACGGCAGCGTCATTTTGCGCACAAAAACCCCTCACCAAATTGCACGTCAGAAGGTTACTTGCATAAAACATTCAAAAAATTGCTGGTGGCGCTGATTAAGGATTATATAAGCAGAAAATTACCAATAGAGATAAGCTGGGAATGTAATATCTGTAAAAATAATCATAAAGGAAATCTTTTAGCTGGAATTATTGACGCAAAAGACGAATATGATATGGGAGTATGAAGACCTGATATAGCTTTATTTGATGAAAAAGGGAATACTCCTATAGTAATTGAGGTTGTTGATACACATGAACCTGAGGCTAATGCTATAGAGCATTATGGCAAGAATAGAATAATTCTTGTATGGATAAAACTAAATTCATTAACTGATTTAGAAAATGTTGAAAATATAATCAAATATTCATCAATCGTTTTCTTTTGCAATCCTCTGTTATGCCCCAATTATTATAGATTTTATATACAAAGGGTTAATTTAAATCATAGTTATGGTTTAAATAATTATAATAGAATAAGAACAAGCGGACCTAGAATAGACGCAATTGAAGCGGCAATGGGAAAAAAAAGGAAGTATGCCAAAAAGAGGACGCAGAAACATTAATACAAGATTTAAAAAGAGATAATGTAGTCATAGGTACTTCGCATAATATATAATTTACGCTGTGCCGTTACGCTCCTTCATTTGCCGCCCGCTGCCCACTCTATATGCCGAGTTTCTTGAGGAAACTCGGCCGTTTCGCATATCATACGGTTTACGTTTCGGCGGCTTGGGCTGCTCTACGGTATCTGCGCCGTTTCCACCATATAGCGGACTGAAACTCCCGTACCGTCGACGACGGTTTTCGCAATAAGAAACACGAGACTCTTCCCGCTTTTATCGGCGAATATCCTCTCTATAGAATAGGCATTCACTCCGGCGCGTTTAATGTGCGGGTTGCCGACCGCGCTGCGCGTTATCGGCGTGCCGTCTTTGTCCTGCGTTTCCGCCACGATATAGAACGACGAGCGCGCCTTTTCCCCTGTGCCTTCGTAAAGCGGCGCCAGCCGAACACGGTAGCGAAGCGAGTCGACGCCCGTAAGGTTTTCAAAATCACGGAAGATCAGGTCATTGCCGACAACACCCGGCGCGGGGGCGCGGGTATACAATACCTGCGCGAGGGGAACCGGAATGCAGCGTTGTCTGTTCAGAAAAGCCGCATTCACCGTTTGCAGTTGGGCAAACACGTCCTCCCCGCTTCTGTGGCGGGTTGCCGCGGACGGGTTGATTCTAAACACACCGCCCGGCACGAAATCATTCCGCGCGACGTCGACCACATAGATTTCCGCGTAGCCCTGAAGCGTTTTGCCGGTTTCCCCGTGCTGCGCGAACAGATATGTTTTCCCGTCCGGCGAGAATCCCATATCGACAAAGCGCGCGGCGTCCCCCGCCGAAAGCGCAGCCCCCGTTGCAAACAGGAGCGCGCAGCCTAACCCAGCTATCCGGTTTTTCATACAGCCTCCACAGCTTAAGTTTCGGTTTTTTCCCCGCGTCCTTTAATAAGCGTATATTCCTGCAGCTTTCACGGGCATTTAGCAGGAAGGCGTCCAGCAGACGCGGGTTCAGCGTCAGTTTTTGTCTACCGTCTCTGCCGTCGTGCAATTTCAAAATACCCTTTTGCTACCACGTCATTAAATAGTGTGGGCTAGTATAGAGGAAATAGATAAAATAGGGGGCATAAATGAAAAAAGAAGGCATTCACCGGCACGATATAAGCGACGAGGCGTGGGAACGGGTAAAAGAACTGCTGCCCGGACAGGAAGGGAAGCACGGGGGAGTGGCGAAAGACAACCGTTTGTTTATCAACGCGGCAGCGGGGCAGACGCGCACGGGCGCTCCGTGGAGAGATATACCGCCAGAATTCGGGAACTGGAACAGTATACACAAGCGGTTTTGCCGTTGGCGGGACAAGGGAATAGGAAAAATGCTGGCGGACGCCGCAATAGGCGAGCCTGCCGGGGATATCTTTATGATAGATTCGACATATATCAAGGCACACGCGGACGCATGCGGAGCACAAGGCGGCAGCCAGGACATTAGCCGCACAAAAGGGGGCTGAACAGCAAATTGCACTTGGTAGTCGACGAGTACGGGATGCCGGCAGGCGGCATTGTGACAAGCGGTACTGTCGCGGACTGTAGCCAGGCGCCTCTCCTTATGGAGGATTTGGAGGCGGAAGCGCTCCTTGCGGACAAGGCGTATGACACGAACGAACTGCTCGACATGCTTAAAGAAGCGGATATAACAGCCGTCATCCCTCCGGTTAAAAGCCGGAAAGAGCAAAGAGCGTACAGTCATGAACTGTATCGGGTACGGCACGTCATTGAAAATGTCTTCCGCGCCCTCAAGCGCCGGCGCGGAATCGCTACGCGCTGCGCAAAGCTCACCGCTTCCTTCATCGCCGCCATTCATGTCAGGTGTTTATTCCTCTACCTTCCAGTCCACACTACCTAGGTAGTGTGGACTGGATAAAGGGAAAGAGGTAAAATAGAAGCATGAAAAGACAAGAAGGCATTCACCGGCACGATATAAGCGACGAGGCGTGGGAACGGATAAAAGAACTGCTGCCCGGACAGGCAGGAAAACGCGGAGGAGTAGCGAAAGACAACCGTTTGTTTATCAACGCGGTAGCGCGGCTGACGCGCACGGGCGCTCCGCGGAGAGACATGCCGCCAGAATTCGGGAACTGGAACAGCATACACAAGCGGTTTTGTCGCTGGCGGGATAAGGGAATATGGAAAATGCTGGCGGACGCCGCAATAGGCGAGCCTGCCGGGGATATCTTTATGATAGATTCGACGTATATCAAGGCACACGCGGACGCATGCGGGGCGCGCGGCGGCACTCAGGATATCAGCCGCACAAAAGGGGGCTGAACAGCAAATTACATTTGGTAGTTGACGAATACGGGATACCGGCAAGCGGCATTGTGACAAGCGGTACTGTCGCGGACTGTAATCAAGCGCCTCTCCTTATGGAGGATTTGGAAGCGGAAGCGTTCCTTGCGGACAAGGCGTATGACACGAACGAGCTGCTCGATATGCTTAAAGAAGCGGATATAGTAGCAGTCATCCCTCCGGTTAAAAGCCGGAAAGAGCAAAGAGCGTACAATCATGAACTGTATCGGGCGCGGCACGTCATTGAAAACGTCTTCCGTGCCCTCAAGCGCTGGCGGGGAATTGCTACGCGCTATGCAAAGCTCACCGCTTCCTTCATCGCCGCCATTCATGTCAGGTGTTTATTCCTCTGTCTTCCAGTCCACATTACCTAGACTGACGTTTCATCGACGGGTGTCTATAAATGTGAATTTATGACATAATAGGAGAGATAGTGCCATTGCGGCGCAATGGATGACAGCACTACGTCATGGCGCATATCTCGGATACCGACAATTGCGGTGCATATCAGCTCAAAAACCAACATGAAACAAGGTTAGCAGGAAGCAAATAAGATATACAAGACTCGTTTTAGTAGCGCAGAAAGGATGAAACACAAAAAAAGGCAGGCTTTGCCTTGCACTCTCGGTTAAATCTCTGATTCCGTAGCACCGCCCTTTTGGGGTAGCGTAGTTCTCGTTGTGCACGGCTTGATTAATGCACGTCAATATGAAAGGTTGACAAGGTTTGTTTTTATCGGTATATTAACTTTCACACTGACGCCTCTGTAGCTCAGTCGGCAGAGCGCAACCATGGTAAGGTTGAGGTTAACGGTTCGATTCCGTTCGGAGGCTATACATGTGTGATATAATACTATATATAGGAAAATAATATGGCAAGCAAAAAAAAAACGGTTGAAATTGTCGCATTGCAATGCAGTGAATGTAAACGTAAAAACTATACGACGTATAAAAACAAAAAAAACATTCAAGGCAAGCTTGAATTGAAAAAATATTGCCCTTTTGATCGCAAACATACAGCGCACAGAGAAGTAAAAATAAAATAAGTTTTAACCATGAACGATTTTATCACTGTGCCGTATAAAAACGATTAATAATATACGATTGCGTTCGTTGTTAATTTTATGAGTTACCGAGAGAGTCGAAAAAATTTTGCATTGGTAATGTAGGTCAGTAGCTCTAATGGTAGAGCGTCGGTCTCCAAAACCGAATGGTGAGGGTTCGAGTCCTTCCTGACCTGTGTTTTATTTATATTTGGAGTTTTAATAGAATAAAAGGCTCTGTATGCGGAAGTTTATCCAGTTTATCAAAGAATGTATCACCGAAATGAAAAAAGTCGTGTGGCCGACACGGACTGATATCGTATCGTCGGTAAAAGTTGTTTTTGTATCTACTGCAATTATTGCAGTTATTCTTGGGGTAGTGGACTTTTTGTTTGCTTCTGCAATAATGAAGATTTTTTAGTTCGACACACAAATGGCAAAACATTGGTATATCCTGCATACCTATACAGGATATGAAAGCAAAATAGAAAAAACAATTAACTCGCTTATTGAAAAAGATAAGGCTTTATCTGTTATTATAACAGACGTAAAAGTACCCGTTGAAGACGTTGTCGAAATAAAAGACGGTAAAAAAAGGCTGTCGCAGAAAAAATTTCTTCCCGGTTATATGCTTATTGAAATGAATCTCCCAGATATTGAGTGGAAACAGATATGTTCTTCAATTCGCCAAATACAAGGAGTCGTTAGTTTTGTCGGCACTAATAACAACGAATGTCCTCGCCCTATTTCTACAGCAGAAGCAAAGGTGTTATTGCAAAAATCAAATAAAATCAGGAATGAAAGAGACGTTCGGTTGAAACAAACATTTTCTGTCGGAGAACAAGTTAAAATTATCGAGGGTGCGTTTACGTCGTTTACCGGTACCATTGAAGAAATCAATCTTGAAAAAAACAAACTACGGATAATAGTGGGTATTTTTGGGCGTACAGCACCAGTAGAGGTGGATATATTACAAGTAGAAAAACTTTGGTAATAGTAGATACAAATCCTTTCTTTGTTTTTTCATGGAAGTGTTTACGTTAGGTGGCGTGGACTAAAAAAGGGAAAAAGAGGTAAAATGGGAGGCATGAATGAAATATCCCTCAGCAAGCTGTGGAATATTCATTGAAATCGTCTTCGGAACCCTCAAACATTTGCGAGGAATTGACACATGCTACGCAAAATTCACCGTTGCTATTCATAGGTGTTTTTCCTTTACATCCACCTTCCACACTATCTAGCGAAAATGCTAATATATAACATAAAACTGAGTGAGAAACAATATCAGTGGATACAAGAATTACTGCTTAAGCAACAAGAGAGCGTGTAAATAAGAACGTTGCCCTGCTTAAGTGCTTTTAGATGTTGTCAACAAGTTGGAGGACTGGCATATCATTTATAGCTTGCTCAGTCGCTGGACAAAAAATAACGTATTTGAAAATGAATATTTGTCTCAAGCATGTTTTACAATGATGTTTTTTACTTGTACTTTAAATCTATCATATTTCAAATTGGCAGAAATTTTATTCCCTTTGGGTAAATACCCGCCCCTTACGACCGATATTTTTATTATTAGTCCTAAAAGAACTTCAACAGCGTATCAAATAATTCTCCTATTCATTATATACAATGGCTACACTTGTGTTATTAATGAATGTAGCTTGTCAAAACAATAAATTAACAGGAGATAATAATGAAATTCATTTTTTTTGGTCCCCCGGGAGCAGGGAAAGGAACGTTGGCGCAACGGGTCGCACAGATTTATCAAATTCCGCATATCTCGACCGGAGATATCTTTCGTACGGCAATCAAAGCACAAACCCCGCTGGGCAAAAAAATATACGCAATCATCAATACGGGCGCATTGGTGAACGACGATGTCACTGCTACAGTGGTTAAAGAACGACTTGAGCAAAGCGACGCGAGAAAAGGTTTTATTCTGGACGGCTTTCCGCGGACTATCCTACAAGCCGAATCGCTCGACGCATTTTCTGTCGTCGATGCTGCCGTGAATTTTGATATTGGCGATGCCGCAATCGTAGCGCGACTTTTAGAACGTCGAGTATGCAAGAACTGTGGGCAAAATTATCATCTATCGTTTATGCCTTCCGAAAAAGAAGACATCTGTGATAAATGCGGACAAGCTCTCTTTATCCGAGACGACGACAAAATCGAATCTATAAAAAACCGTA
>NZ_BBPW01000031.1:0-9067 GCF_001028545.1 Treponema endosymbiont of Eucomonympha sp.
CTGCTATTGTCTATTTCCCTCATACTTTCCGCCCCGTTAAGTAAGCCTGTTCCATTGCCGGAGTCCCCGCTACATCCCCCGGCTTGTCTACACCGTAGGCAAACATATAACCGCCTTCCTTGTTGCCTTCTCCGCGAAAACAACCGATATACTTACGAAAACTGTCAATCATCGTTTTCATGTATTCTTCCGTAGGAGCATTCCCTGCGCTAATCATATAAAAGGTTTTGTTTGTCAGCGCTGTTGACACGGCAATAGTTCTGTCAATAACAATTTTCATCTGTGCGTTCCATGTATAAAAATAAACGGGTGATGCGAATACAATTACATCCGCGCCCATCATTTTTTCATAAAGGAGCGGCATATCATCTTTCTGAACACAGATACCGCCGTTTTTCTGACAGGCAAAGCAACCGAGACAGCCGCCTATTGTTTTATCTTTAAGATATATTTTTTCGCTCTCTGATCCGGCTTCCTGTGCACCGCGAATAAACTCATCGCTCAGGCGGTCGGTATTTCCATTTTTACGGGGACTGCTCAACAGAATCAATATTTTTTTCCTCATAATCTCGTCTCCTTTTTACCGTACCGTTCCAAGTTTACGAAGCCATGACGTTACATCTCTGTTTGGTATCGTCACTCGGGTGGCATCTTTTGGGTTTGTATCAAAGGCACTTACCTCAAGCCCTTCGCCGATGTAAGCGCGGGGGCAGGTCTTTTTTAGGTCATCAAGGCTACGCCCAAAACGGCTGTTACCGTGGGTAACGAGGGGGTAGATCGTTTTCCCGGAGAAATCGGAGGCTTCAAGGAATGTAAAAACGCCCATCGGCATGGTTCCCCACCAAATTGGGTAACATAGAAAGACCGTACTGTATTGCGCCATGTCGGTAACACTCGCCACAAGCGCGGGGCGGGCGTTACTGTCCAATTCCCGTCTAGCTACAACGGTACATTCGTTGTATGTATCGGGATAAACCGTTTTCGTTTTTATCTCGAACAAAACCCCATCGGTTTCCCGCGCTATCTGTTCGGCAAGTGCCTTAGCGTTTCCGCTCCACGAAAAATAGGCAATTAAAATTGTGCCTTTTTGATTTTGTGCTTCCATATTTCCCCCCATGCAAAATAATCCTGCTAAAACAGATACAAACAAAAATACTTTCTTCATTTTACGCTCCTTTTTGCCCAATCCACTACGGCGTTTTTTGTTCTCTGTATGTTTCGTCCACTGCCGTTATACCCCTGCACCACCTTTGCGGCGGGGGCTAGTCCTTGAATATCCTGAATACTGTTTCCAAAGCCGCTACCAAAATGCGTACAAGACGCTATGATTGTCTTGCCTGAAAAATCGTATTCTTCAAGAAATGTAGCAACAGCCATCGGTATAGTTCCACACCAGTTGGGATAGCACAAATAGATTGTGTCATAAGCGCCCATATTTTCAACGTGGGTACATAATTCCGGTCTTGCATTCGCATTCATTTCCGCATAGCACATGGTATTCAGTTCATTCATGCCTACAGGATATTTTTTTTACCGTCCGTATTTCAAACACCGTACCTCCGATTATTTCACTGATAAAACCAGCAACAATTTGCATATTGGGAATAACGATACTTGCCTGTGATGTTGCGTCTATTGACGGGTCGATTAAACTTTTGTCAACAACATCGCTTGTGGTAAAATAGGCAATGAGGATATTTCCCATACCGGAACCTACAGTACCACCTGAATTCCCGCTTGTGGAACGCGAAGAACCTTGCGCCTGCGCTTTTGCAGTAAAACCAAACATTGATACGCTTATCGCAAGCGCGATACCTAAAACAAATATTTTTTTCATTTCTAGCTCCTTTATACTTTCTCAAAACTTACGGCAACATCTTTCAAAAATTGCCGAATGGTAAGGTGCTGCGGACAATGTTTTTCACATTCACCGCATTCTACGCAATCAGACGCTTTGCCGCATCCTTGTGAGCGGCGTTGGTAATATAAATCCTGAACATAAAAAGGCTGCGCCATACTTTGCTTTTTATTGTTATAAAGCCCAAAATAATCAGGGATAGGAATATTTTGCGGACAGGTATCAACGCAATAGCGGCAAGCCGTGCAGGGAATAGCGATATTCCCCGCTATAATATTGACAGTCTGTTCCAAAATTGCCCGTTCTTCATCGGAAAGCGGTATAAAATCCCGCATAAAGTCTGTGTTGTCATTCAGTTGTTCCAGCGTGGACATTCCGCTCAACACGGTGACGACGTTATCAAGGCTTGCGACATAACGTATCGCCCACGAAGGGACGGACATATTAGGATTATGCCCTTTCAAAAGTTTTTCCGCATTTTCAGGCACGTTTGCAAGAGTTCCGCCTTTCACCGGCTCCATGACGATGACGGGCTTGTTATGCTTCACCGCTGTTTCATAGCACTTTCGGGATTGAATACCCTCGTTGTCCCAATCAAGGTAATTGATTTGTAACTGAACAAATTCAAAATCGGGATAGTCAGTCAAAATTTCGTCAAGCAATTCGGCGGTGTCGTGAAAAGAAAAACCTATATGCTTTATTTTCCCTTCCGCTTTTTTCGTTCTTATAAAATCATACGAGTTGAATTCGCAAGCGATTTTATAATTTTCCGCCGACATGTCATGCAAAAGATAATTGTCGAAATAATCAACTCCGCACCGTGCAAGCGATTCATCAAAAAATTTTTCCTGATCTTCCGAGCTTTTCAGTTTGTTAAGAGGCAGCTTCGTAGCAAGTCTAAAACTATCCCGTGGATAGCGTTTGACCAAAGCCGCGTTGGTTGCCGCCTCACTAGAGCCGTACACATAAGCGGTATCAAAATAGTTGAAGCCCCGCTCAATAAAAATGTCAACCATACACTTCAACGTATCCATTTCAACGTTTTCCACGTTGAACCTGTCATTTGGGTCTTTCAGCGGTAAACGCATAAGCCCAAAGCCTAGTTTTTTTTCAAACATATTAACTCCTTTTACCATTACCAAGTTCCTCGATATGGTGTGTCATATATTCCTTAAAATAGGTTGTATAACTTTTGGTGCTTTCGAGTAGTTGCTGCCTGTCTTTTTCGCTTAATTTTTTCATTGCTCTGTTTTCCGCGTCTTTTATTCTAAAAATATATTTTTGGACATATTCTTTTCCTTTCTTTGTAAACCGGATAACTTTGTTGCGTCTGTCGCTTTCAAGTTCAGTCATCTTTATAAAGCCGTCTTTTAGAAAAGACTTTATGATGAGGTTAACGGTCTGTTTGGGAAGAAAACTTTGTGAGCAAATGTCCTTCTGCGTACAAGTTTCCCCAACGCTATTGATAATACTCATGACCAGCAGCACGCTATAGGTTGTGCCTAATGCCTTGGCATATTCTTCATATTGAAGGTTAATTTCCCGCCATAAACGGCAATATTCGTTTACATCGTCATTTGTAACGCTATCCATCATGCTCTCCATAACTATCAAGATATGATACAGTCTAATATCTGTATCGTCCAAAATTAGACTAATCTTTAGAGGATTTTTTGTCAATAGGGTTCTTGAAAAAAATTGAATTTACGAAGCGGCGGCACGGATGCCGCCGCTTCGAATATTTCAGGTTTTGTTGCTTTTGTTTATTCTTTATTCAAACAAATTTGGGGCATTTCAAATTTCGCATAACGTGAAAAGTTTGCGGAAAAGAGTCTGACGCAAAACGTCGCCGGGAATCGAAGACGGCAGACACAGTTGCTTGTCAGGAGGACTTGTTAGAAGCCTGCGCGTTGGTGGAGTAAAAATATGACTACAGGGTTATGGTAAAAATTCCGATGATGATAAACGCCCTGTCCCTATAGCGCCGCCTGCGTCAGCCACTCCCGCGCCTCGTCCATATCAACGCGGAAGCTGGCGTAATTCTTCTTTTTCAGGCGCTCGGAAAGCACCCACTCCCATTTCTCTGTTGCCAGACCGCGCGAGCCGGAGAGCAGCTCCAGCGCGTCGGGCAACGACTTGGCGCGGAACGCCCGGAGCGCCCGGCGGACGTCGCCAGTCCGGTGTCCGTGCGCTGTGAGCGCGGCGCCGCCCAGCGCGCAGGGAATGCCGCCGCGCCGGAGCAAAAGCTGTAGCGCGCGGTTTCCCCGGTCGCCGAGCCACGTGAACACCGCCGCGCCCCCGCCCGTCGGCACGACGGAGGCAGCCGACAGCCCCAGCCGGCGGTACGCCTCGCGCCCTTCGGAAAGGAAACGCTTCGCCACGTCGTCCGCGAACGGCACGTCCCCGCCCGACTCGTACAGTTCCCGCATTCGGGCGCGAACCTTCCGGTCGAGCGAAAACCCTCCCCCCGCGGACGAGGGCAGGCGACCGCCGGTATAGGGGGCGACTTCTATGACGCGCGCTTTTGAGTCGACCGACAGCACACGCCACGACTTTCCGGCAAAGGCGAGGACCTCCCCCGGCTGAACGCCGCGGCGCACCGGCAGCGTGCCGAGCGTCTCCTGTTCGCTCACGAGGCGGTACTCTTCGTCCGTCGGGAACGATGCGTAGAACGAATAATGGGCGACCATGCGCTCGCCCTTCTCGCTCAAGAAAAGCGCCCCCTGTGCGCCCGCCTCCACGAACCCGCGCCCTTCAAGCGAGCGCAGCGTTTCCCCGAAGTCTTCCTCGGATACGGCACGGAACGGGCCGCTCCGGCACAGCGCCGCATACGCTTCTTCCGCCGCAATACCGCCCGACTCGGCGACGAGCGCGAATATTTGCTGCACCAGCGTCGATAAAAACATGCCGCCCGGGCGCGGCGGCTCGCACCAGCCGTCGAGCAGCAGTCCGATAGCCGCGCAAAACTCAAAGGTGCTTTCCCGCAGATCGGAGCGCAACCCCTGACACGGACGCTCTTCCTCTATGACGAAGGCCCGCAGCGCCGCCGCCTCGCCCTGCCGTCTGCCCGACCGCCCCAGCCGTTGCCGCAGGCTCGACACCGACGGCGGCGGCTCAATCTGCGCGACGCTCTTCACGTCGCCAATGTCTATTCCCAGCTCCAGCGTGTTCGTGCAGACGACCGTTGTGCCGTGCTCCCGCGATTTGAGTGCCTGCTCCGCCTCTGTGCGGGCTTCGCGGGGCAGGCTGCCGTGGTGCGCGTAAAACTCGTTCGGCACGCCCATTTCGTCGCACTTTTCGCTCAGCAAGTGCGTGTACAACTCGACCTTGTTCCGTGAATTGGGGAACACGAGGTTGTTCGACCCGTGCAGCCGCCGGAACAGATAGTCCGCAATTTCCCGCTCCGCGCCGGTCGATTCGGTTTCCGGTTGTCCTTCCCCCGCCGCGGTATGGGAGGCTTCAGATATGCCCTTCAGCACGATTCTGACCGAATAGCCGGCGTCCGCCGACTCGACGAGCGCGCATTCGGGGCGCCTGACGCCGCCTTCCTGCAAAAACGCGGCGGCGAGCTTCAGGTCGCCGAGCGTCGCCGACAGCGCGACCCGCGGAACGATTCTTTGCACAACGCCCGCGTCGTCGGCGGACGTTCCCTGCGGAGTCGCGTTCCCCTCGCCCACACCTTTCGGCGCCGCCTTGTTTTCAGGCGCAGTCTGCGGAATCGCGCCGCTTGCGGACAAACCTTGCGCCGCCGCGCCGGAAATCCGCCGCTCGATTCGGAACAGCAGCGACTGAAGCTGCTTGCCGCGCTCACTCCCGATAAACGAATGCAGCTCGTCGACGACCAGATACTGCGCGTCTTTGAACAGGCGCGCGGCTTCAAAACCGTGCAGACACAGAAGCGCCTCAAGCGATTCGGGGGTGATAAGCAGGATTCCGGCGGGGTCTTTGAGAAAGCGGCTCCGCGCCGACGGGGAGGTGCCTCCGTACCACCGGTACACCGGCACGCCGAGCGAAGCGCACAGGTCGCTCAGGCGCGAGAACTGGTCGTTGATGAGCGCGGTGAGCGGGCTGACATACACCGTCAGTCCAAATCCGCCTTCCCGCGCCAGCATATGGGTCAGGATAGGCAGGAACGCCGCCTCGGTCTTGCCGCTCGCGGTTGCCGCCGAAATGACGACGTCACGGTCGCGGGCAAGCAGCAGCGGAATGGCGCGCTCCTGCACGTCGCGGAGTTCCGTCCACTCGTGCGTCCAAATCCAGCGTTTTATGCGCTCGTCGAGCAGGTCGAACGAGCGGGACCGGTCGGCGTTGCTCTTTTCCAACGGCATTGTCCCTGTGTAACAGAAAGGCGTGCCGAAAACCGCGCCGCGAGCGGGCGTTCCGGCAGAGGGAAGGATAGCGCACTGCGGCGCGTCTGAACAGGCGGGCGTGTCTCCCGCTCGGCGTTCGGCAGAGCATTACCTCTGCGCCGCACGGATAATGCAGCTCTCTCGATAGGCAAGTCCGGCGGTTTTGGATTTAAGACCGCCGCCGGAATCAGGACGGAAATGGAGCTTTTCGGCACCGACTATGACACATGGGACGGCACCTGCCCGCGACTATATCCACGTGAGCGACCTTGCCGCAGGACACGCCGCTACGCTCGACTACCTTGCGGAGCACGACCGGAGCCTGACCACCAATTTGGGGAGCGAGTCCGGCGTCTCGGTGCGGGAAATGCTCGACGCGGCGCGCCGGAAACCCGGCGGCGCTGACTGCGTCGTCGCAGTGCGCCCGCGAAACGCTCGGCTGGAGTGCCCGCCATTCAGACGTGGAATGTCTACCGGCGTTCGGCGGAGTCGAATGCCTGAGCTTTTTTAGGGAACTCGTCTTAAGGGAACTCGTCTTATAGGGAAGCGAGGAGTGCCTCACGGACACCGCCCTGCATGTGCGCCTTGTGCGCGCGGCGGGGGTATTGACCGAGCGCGGGCGCGGGATTATATTGTAGCGATACAGCGGGGATTGAAGCGATTCGTTCCCGCGCAGTGTTTTAACGTTATATGCTGCACGGCGTCCTGCGCGCGCGAGGCAGCAACACGGTTTTATGAAGGAGGCCTGTATGAAAGCAACAAAACCGCTGTTCGCGCTACTGTTTTGCCTTGCGGCGCTGGGCTGTCCTAACAGTCCCGGCGGGGGCAGCAAACCGCCGGTAACTAAACCCGAAACGCCGGACAACCCCGACACAGAGACTGAATTGCTTGAATGTCCGGTGGAGACCAAATTCCAGATAGAAGTGTCGAGAATAGGCAACGAACAGAAAATGTCGGAGAGAGAAAGCAGCAAAATACGCAACACGAGCGGGAGGTACTGGCAGCTTGACGAAACGCTCGACGCTATCGTGTACAAGGCGCAACAGGCGTTGCTGAACTACAAAGAGTATGAGAGGCTCAATGAGGTAGAATATGCGGCAAAATATCCGAAACAAGCTGATCCGTTATAGAGAAGACAGTTATTGGTTAGGCGACCCTGTCGGATATGTTATAAGCATGACAGCGAGACTGTGGTATATAGGTTTGGTACCGAGCGCATGTTCAGCAAGCTCTGGTTTGCCGCCGCTAACGTAACGCCGTGAATATGAGGGAAACTGCGGCTCTATATCGCTCGGCATAGAAACGGACGACTCTAGCCTCGGAGACAGGTGCAGTGTGACGGACAGGCGTCTGCGGCCGGGCTGTATGACGCCGCAGAGAAGCGGGCAAAGTCCGTTTCCTTCTCTCCATAGAGGTCAGAGGAATATGGGTAACGTCCGAGTTTCTTCAAGAAACTCGGCATATGGGCAAACTCGCAACAGAGGGGCTGAAGTCTACCTTCCGCATAAAGCAAAACTGATTTTTTCAACCGAAGCAGGAATGCACGAAAAAACAGAGCATGTCAGCAAATCAGCCAATGTTTTTAGCTTGTGCTTTAACAAACAGCGCCATTAGCTTATATTTTTTTACTGTCCGCAGACATGCTATTCGTCAAATACCAATTCGCCCCGAACAACGTCTGCCTTCCGTATCTGCGAAAAATCAAAAATTTCTTTTGCGGACGCGCCGTTTTTCTGAAACTGGTAAAACAGCGCGTCGCTCACCAGACAATAATGCCAAACGCTATCTGTGCGTTCATCAGCGGGCAAATCATTGATTTGCCGTATCCAGTCCAGCGCCGCGCGTTTCTTTGAAAGCACATTTGCATTATCGGTGTCTTTTTGCGATTTTGTTTCTGCCAGATATACGTTTTTTTTGATTTTTACCAGAAAATCGGGGAAGTACCGCGAAATCATGCCGTCGGCGCGAATATAACTAACATACGCAAAATCGTGGATATTCTCCCTGATTTTGATAAAGCGCTCGACCGCAGCGTCGGAATCAAGGAATTGCATGAAGTCCCGTTCAAAAATTCCCTTGTTTGACGGATAGGGCAGCCAGTCAAAAATGGACTTCGCAACGCGGACGCGGAATTTTTCGCGGATTTTCATTTTAGAAATCTCTGAGAAATAGTATTTTCTCACTACTGCGTTTTGCGAAGCCGTGTTTTGCTGCATTTTGCACAGCAGTTTACTCATTTCGGCAACGACGTGGTTTACGACGCACGAATCAGCGGCGCGCACAAGCAACACGCGCCAGTTTTCGTCTATAAACGGGTCAAGCGCGCCATTAAACAGGCGTGTGCGTATATACGAATCGATAGCGGCGGCGAGTTTTGCCGCATGCACCTGCATAAAAGGAAACGTCTCGGCTTTCCTTCTGCCGGTTTTTCTACCGCTGCGGACAGCACCCCGACAATCCGCGAGATAAACTCGTTGTAGCTTTTTGCGTTGAATACCGCTTCGCTCACCTTATAGCGTCCAAACTGTGTGCCTACCGTTATCTCGTTGGAAACAAAGGTGTCGCCAACCGTTTGAGCAAAATGTTTCAGTTTATCAAGGGGAAATGCGGTAAACGGTAGCAAGCCGTCTATAGGGATTTTAGAATCGGCAAGGAATTCTTCTTTATCCTGCACAATAACCGGGAAAAACAAGTCGTACTCACGATAGTTTTCTTTGGGCGTGATTTCGATAATATCGCCAAGGACGCTGCTTCGGTTGTTTTTTAATTCGCCTGCTTCGCCAATCGTGCCTTCTTTTATCAAGTCATTGTAAAACTCTATAAAGGCGGGGTGTTCCACGATGCTCAATATATCGAAATA
>NZ_BBPW01000032.1:0-15775 GCF_001028545.1 Treponema endosymbiont of Eucomonympha sp.
CTGGGCGCTCGCGCTCGTGCAGGCGCTGCCGTATTTCAGGGAATACGCCGGCAAGACCGTCGTGGTGAAATACGGCGGCAACGCCATGCTCAGCGAGGAGCTGAAAACCGCCGTCATGGAAGACGTCGTGCTGCTGAACACCGTCGGAATCCGCGTGGTGCTGGTGCACGGCGGCGGACCCGAAATCAACGCGACGCTGGAGAAAATCGGGAAGGAATCCACGTTCGTCAACGGCTTGCGCTACACCGACGCCGAGACTATGGAAGTGGTGCAAATGGTGCTCTCCGGCAAGCTCAACAAAGACATAGTCGGCATTCTTTTGCAGCAGGGGGGGCGGGCGGTCGGGCTGAGCGGCGTCGACGGCGGACTGCTCCGCGCAAAGAAGCGCGACAAAGACGGCGTCGACCTTGGGCTGGTCGGCGAGGTTACGGGCGTGAACGCCGGCATAGTCGAGACGCTCCTCGACCGCGGCTTCATCCCGGTCATCTCGACGGTGGCGCTCGGCGAGGACGGCGACACGAACCGCTACAATATTAACGCGGACACGGCGGCGGCGCAAATCGCTTCCGCCCTCCGCGCCGAAAAGTTTGTCCAGCTCACCAACGTGCCCGGCGTGCTCCGCGACGTGCGCGACCCCGACACGCTTATCAAGCAGATTGCGCGGGAGGCGGTGCCGTCGATGATTGCGACAGGCGTGATTTCGAGCGGGATGATTCCAAAAGTCGAATGCTGCCTCGAAGCGCTCAAGGGCGGCGTTCCCCGCGCCCACATTATCGACGGGCGCATGAAGCATTCGCTGCTCGTCGAAATGTTCAGCGACCGCGGAATCGGCGTTGGACAGCGTCACGGGTATGCCCTGAAGTCCTGCACCGCGCTGATTGCGGATTCGACCGTATAGCCGGGCATCTTCGTCTTCGCTATTGCCACAGCCCGTTCCGCCAGCGCCGACGAATCGGCGACGCCCTGCAGTGTCACCGTGCTGCCGTGAATCGACGCGCGGAGGAAGCTGACGCTCAGCCGGTGCTCAAAGACGAGCGTATTCACCAATTCCTGCGCGGTCAGCATTTCCGCAAGTTTCGCCGTGCCCGCCGTCTCGCGCTTCTCGTCGATTACCTCTTTCAGGAGCCGCGAGATGAAGCGCACCGCACCGTCAACGCCGAGGAGTCCCGTGTTCAGCACGGCGTGGAAATACGACGGGTCCTCCTGCGCAATGTTGAAGAAGCTCTTGTGGAAACCCGCGCGGTTCGCGTCGCTCTCGCTGATTCGCGCCTGCGCCTGCTTCCCGTTCCACGAGAACTCGCGCTGCAGCCGCTCGATGCGGACGCTGTTCGGGGAGATAAAACGCAGCGCGAGCCGGTTCGGCACCTCGTCGAGGATGACATATGCGCCGCGCCCGATAAGAATGCAGTTGTTTCGCGCGGCAGCTTCGAGCACCGCCGTCTGCAGGCAGTCGAGGTATTCGTCGCGGTCTTTGGCGAGCGAGGCGAAGAAGCCCGGCTTGCGCTCGTCGTACTTCTTCAGTTTCTCTTCAGGGATTCCCAGCTCCATTATGCGCTTCTCTATCTTTTGCCGGTCGATAAACGCATACCCCAGTTCTTTTGCCAGCGCGGCGGCAATCTCGTCGCCGAGTGCGGCAACCTGCCGCGAAATCGTAATGACAGCCATATCGCCTCCCAGCGTTTTTGCGCGGAACGCGTCTGTCAGCGCGGGGCATTCCCGCAGGCTGTTTCAGACCCGCCCGTTTTTCAGGCAAGACACCGCGCTATCTTAATAAGAAACCGCCCGTCTGTCAAAAGCGTTACCCGTGCAAAGCACGGGTAATGACCGAGTTTCTTCAAGAAACTCGGCACAGAAGCTGACCTCCGCACGGGGAATGTTCGAGTTCTTTGAAGGAACTGCCGCAAACCTATAGCTCGTTACCAAGTTTGCTTCGCAAATTCGCGGAATAGAGGTAAAAACAGTGTGCTACAAACTCGCGGCGTAAGAGGCAGATATTCTCCTATCAGCCCTTCTGATACCGTATATCAGGGAGGCTGACATTATGGTATCAGCATGATTGATACTAGGCATAAGAGGCGGTCTTACTTATGGGAGAGAAAGGCTCTTGCCTACGGGGGAAAACAGAACATGAATGGCGGCGATGCCGCTATTCATGTTCTGTTTTCACTGTCCACACTGTCTTGGGAAAAGAAAATAGTCGCAAAACGCAAAAAAGACCGCTTTAGCGTATAAAGCTAAAGCGGTCTTTCATCAAAGAATATAAATAAACAGTGTTTTCCAATGTTTACGGTTTATTTACTCTTATGCCGATTTTTTCTGAGTTTTTTCTTGCGTTTGTGCGTAGCGATTTTTTGACGCTTGCGTTTTTTCCCACAGGGCACACCAACACTCCTTAATAGCGATAATTGTTATAACCGCCACCTGAATCGCCCTCCCGGCCTCCGCCATAACTGCCACGTGGACGCGAAGTGCGTGGCTTGTCTTCTGCAATGTTTACCCGAATGCGGCGTCCATCAACCTCTTTTCCATTCAGCGTCGCAATCGCGGCATCTGCTGCATCTTTTTCTGTCATTTCCACAAAACCGAATCCTTTTGATTGGTCTGAATAACGGTCTTTAATGACTGTAGCAGAAATAACTTCGCCATATTGTCCAAACAGACTAGACAACGTTTCGTCCGTTGTTTGGTAGTTCAGATTCCCCACATAAATTTTTTGAGCCATTTTTTTTCCTTTCGTCGGCACCCTGCCGACACGCTTTGAATCAGGCACAGCTACGTAACCGTACGAATTGCTGCACTGCTGATTTTTGTCAGCGTTATCTTTTTATTGAAACTGAACGGGAAACGCACAATCCGGAAAGAAATACCAAAGTGGAATACTTACTGGAACGGAGCGGGTTCATTCAGGAACCGTCATAAAGAAAACACTGTACTGGCAACTAGTATAAAACTATTTTTTGCTATTTGTCAAGAGGTTCGATAGCTTTTTTATTGCATCTGTTTAAGTTTTTCCACGCTTTTTTCGCATTTTCCAAACCCGTCCACACCACTCCGTGAAGTCCAAAGCGGTTCGCAGCTTCAATGTTTTGCGGCAAGTCGTCAAAGAAAACAGCCTCGCACGGTTCTACTTTCAGTCCTGCAATCACGTCGCGGTAAATGACTTCTTCCGGTTTAATCGCGTTGACGTGGCACGAAAAACAAGCATAATCCGCTACGGCAAAAAGCGCAATTTCCTTTTCATAGCGGTCAAGAAACTCTGTCGGAATATTTGAAAGTATACCGAGCTTGTATCCCTGCTGTTTCAGTGCAAGTCCCCATTCGGTAACCGCAGGATTCGTTTTATTCCAGTTTTCCATATCGATGTCAACAATCTGCTGCATTAGTTCGGTATTTTCGGCAAGCACATCATAACCCGCGTCTTTCAGCAACTGTGCGTATAATTGCACACCGGTTATCAGTCCTCGGTCAAAGTCGAAGCGGTATTTGTCGTACACCGAAGCGAACAGTGAAGCAGGAACACCGGATATCTTTTCCATTTCGGAGATAACGGCGGGACTTTGCGGCAACGAAATGACGTTCCCATAATCAAAAATAACCGCTTTAATCATACTATTCGCATCTGTGTCGCACAAGCAACGATACGCCGTTTACGCATACACGCCTCCGTTTCTCATCTATCCTTGGAACGCCAATCGGAAATACTTGCTGAAAACACGCTTATACTAGCCATAGTTTGGCAGCTAGATAACGCTGGAAACAAAAACAACGTCCGCCTTTCATACAGACTTCAAAGCTGTTGCTATTGTCTTTCTCCCGCACTCAACGGGGCTATACGGCGGAAACCCATGACACTCTTTACAGAGCATCGCACCATTCAGCATATTCGCATTTTATCGGGTTCTTGCCTGCATTACAAGTCTGTTTTTCGCGCCGCGAAGGTTTACGCATATTGGTAAGGCACTCTTGTCGGGCGGCTTGCGTGAGAGTTTGCCGCGTTCTCGAATAAGCCCAACTGTACCGAGAGTTGTCTATACGCTACGGCAATGCGCCTTTACTATACGGTTTTGAACGAGGGAACTTGCCGGACGTATCGGCGGGGCGTTCTTGCAGGGAGGGCAAAATCTTTCTATAGTAACGCCTATACACACGTCATCTATAAAAATAATTGCAGGGAGCATCTGTGAAAGAATCGATTAGGGAAACAGCAGGTATGACGAAGGCTGCCGTTCAGGCACAGCGGTCAGCCCAAAAACTAGGGCAGGGAGCGGCGAGCGTGGCGGAAGCTGCCGCTCGGACGGCAACGGTTCATGCCGAATTCCGCGGGAAGCTGCTGGAACGGTTTATCCGGTATGCGGAAATCGGCACGGCGAGCGACTCGGCGCGGGCGGACGCGGGCATAATTCCGTCTACGGAAGGGCAGCGCGTGCTGGCGCGGGCGCTGGAGCAGGAGCTTGCGTCGCTCGGCGCGGAGGACGCGCACATAAGCGAGCATTGCTACGTGTGCGCCCGCATTCCCGCATCGCGGGGTCTGGAGGCAGCGCCGCCGATATGCTTCCTCGCCCACCTCGACACGGCGGAAAGCGCGAGCGGTGAGCACGTGGAGCCGCAGGTGGTCGAGCGCTATGACGGCACGGCGCTGACGCTCAGAAGCGGCGCCGTGCTCGACCCCGCGTCAGACGCGGAGCTTGCCCGCGCCGCGGGGGAGACAATCATCACGACGACGGGGGACACGCTGCTCGGCGCGGACGACAAGGCGGGAATCGCGGAAATCGTTACGGCGGCAGAAATCTTGCTCTCCCGGCCGGGAATCGCCCACGGGGAGGTGGAAATCGTCTTTACGCCGGACGAGGAGACGGGGCACGGAATGGATTTCGCGCCGCTCGGCTGGTTCCGCTCAAAGCAGGGCTACACGGTGGACGGGGGAGAGGCGGGCGTGCTGGAAGCCGAATGCTTCAACGCGTGGAAGAGCACCGTCGCGTTTTTCGGCAAGGCGAAGCACACGGGAACCGCACGGCCGGATATGGTGAACGCGGTCTGCCTTGCGGCGGATTTCGTCGCGCTGCTGCCGAAGCACGAGAGCCCCGAAACCACGGACGGGCGGCAGGGTTTTTATGCGCCTATGCGCGTCGAGGGAAGCATAGAGGCGGCGACGGTTACGGTGTTCCTGCGCGATTTTGACGCGGGGGCGCTGCAGGAGCGGCGCAAGACGGTGGAGACGCTGGCGGCGGCGGTGAGCCGGAAGTATGCGGGAAGCTCCGTGTCGGTAACGCACTGCAAGCAGTACGCCAACATGAAGGACGGCGTTGCCCGGAACCCCGCGGCGCTGGAGGCGCTGGTGCGGGCGGTGCGCGCCGCCGGGCTGGAACCGCGCTTTGAGCCGATTCGGGGCGGCACAGACGGCGCGCGCCTGACCGAACTGGGAATCCCCGCGCCGAACGTCTTTACCGGCGGGCACGGCTTCCATTCGCGCACGGAGTGGGCGTCGCTCGACCAAATGGAGGCGGCGGTGCGCGTGCTGGTGGAGACGGCGCGGCAGTGGGCGGCGTTCGGCGAAGCCGAACGCCCGAGTTCCTTGGGGGAACTCGGCATATAAGGTAGCACACAGATGAAAGCCTCTTTTGCAGGCGTTCATCTGCGAAACCGGTGCTACCGCTTGCGTGAGACATACACGCAGAACAGAGGCTCTACCTAGGGCAGTACATTATCAGCTTACTGCACGGTAAGGTGTCGGCTTACAGAACAGCACAGTGTCAGCGAATAGGGCAGCACAGAGACAGCGAATAGAGCGGCACAGAGGCAACGAACTGCCCTGTAGGTTTGCCGGGCGTACAGGGGCATTGCGGGAAACACGCGGGGACACTAGGTAGTGTGGACTGGAAGATAGAGGAATAAACACCTGACATGAATGGCGGCGATGAAGGAAACGGTGAGCTTTGCGTAGCGCGTGGCAATTCCCCGCCAGCGCTTGAGGGCGCGGAAGACGTTTTCAATGACGTGCCGCGCCCGATACAGTTCATGATTGTACGCTCTTTGCTCTTTCCGGCTTTTAACCGGAGGGATGACTGCTGCTATATCCGCTTCCTTAAGCATATCGAGCAGCTCGTTCGTGTCATACGCCTTGTCCGCAAGGAACGCTTCCGCCTCCAAATCCTCCATAAGGAGAGGCGCTTGGCTGCAGTCCGCGACAGTACCGCTTGTCACAATGCCGCTTGCCGGTATCCCGTACTCGTCAACCGTCAAATGTAATTTGCTGTTCAGCCCCCTTTTGTGCGGCTAATGTCCTGAGTGCCGCCTTGTGCTCCGCATGCGTCCGCGTGTGCTTTGATATACGTCGAATCTATCATACGGATATCCCCGGCAGGCTCGCCTATTGCGGCGTCCGCCAGCGTTTTCCATATTCCCTTGTCCCGCCAACGGCAAAACCGCTTGTGTATGCTGTTCCAGTTTCCGAATTCTGGCGGTATATCTCTCCACGGAGCACCCGTGCGCGTCTGCCACGCTACCGCATTAATAAACAAACGGTTGTCTTTCGCCACTCCCCCGTGTTTCTCTGCCTGTCCGGGCAGCAGTTCTTTTATCTGTTCCCACGCCTCGTCGCTTATATCGTGCCGATGAATGCCTTCATTTTCTTTCATGCTACTGTTTTACCTCGTTCCCCTTATTCAGTCCACGCTACCTAGGTGAAAATCGCCCGCAAAGCCGTTTGGCGGACATGAAGCGGAACGCTCGGCAAGTCTTCACGAAAGCGGAGCGCTAGGCAGTGTGGACTGGATAGGGGAAAAGAGGTAAAATAGAAGCATGAAAAGACAAGAAGGCATACACCGGCACGATATAAGCGACGAGGCGTGGGAACAGATAAAAGAACTGCTGCCCGGACAGGCAGGGAAACACGGGGGAGTGGCGAAAGACAACCGTTTGTTTATTAATGCGGTAGCGTGGCAGACGCGCACGGGTGCTCCGTGGAGGGATATACCGCCGGAATTCGGGAATTGGAACAGCATACACAAGCGGTTTTGTCGCGGGCGGGACAAGGGAATAGGGAAAATGCTGGCGGACGCCGCAATAGGCGAGCCTGCCGGGGATATCCGTATGATAGATTCGACGTATATCAAGGCACACGCGGACGCGTGCGGGGCGCGCGGCGGCACTCAGGATATCAGCCGCACAAAAGGGGGCTGAACAGCAAATTACACTTGGCAGTTGACGAGTACGGGATACCGGCAAGCGGCATTGTGACAAGCGGTACTGTCGCGGATTGTAATCAAGCGCCTCTCCTTATGGAGGATTTGGAGGCGGAAGCGTTCCTTGCGGACAAGGCGTATGACACGAACGAACTGCTCGGCATGCTTAAGGAAGCGGTGAGCTTTGCATAGCGCGTAGCAATTCCCCGCCAGCGCTTGAGGGCACGGAAGACGATTTCAATGAAATACTCCGTAGCTCGCTGCGGAGTATTTCATTCATACCTCCCATTTTTACCTCTTTTCCCCATTCAGTCCACACTACCTAGGCGCTTACTTCTATGCCGAGTTCCCTCAAGAAACTCGGACATTTCCTGTGGGGAACGCCTGTTTCTTCAAGAAACTTGAACGTTACCCGTAGGGCAACGCGGCACTCCCCGCACGGTGTCTTGCATGCACGAGGCAGTACCGCAGTTTTGGTAAGGAGTTTTGTATGAAAGCAAAACGAATGTGTATCGCGGGCGCCGCGGCTCTCGCGCTGGCGGCGAGCGCGGGCTTCGCGCTGTATTCCTGCGACAGCCCGACGGACGCGGCGGCGGAGACACAAGCAACTATTATAAAATTCGCGGTCCGAAAGGGTGGGTAGACTATAGTTCGACATGGACGAAATAGGGGACCTTGCAAAGGACTATGTCCTTGGAACCGACAGGACAGCGCACGTTGAGCACTATTTCCGATATGCCAATGACAGACTCCGCAAGGAAGTGGAAGCCTGTGGGATAACGATTACCGACTCCCACAGCACGAGCAAAGCCGGGGAGTATTGCTGGGTGGAGTTTAACCTGAAAGAAGTTCTAGGTAGCGTAGACTGGAAGGTAGAGAAACAAACACCTGACATGAATGGCGGCGATGAAGGAAGCGGTGAGCTTTGCATAGCGCGTAGCAATTCCCCGCCAGCGCTTGAGGGCACGGAAGACGTTTTCAATGACGTGCCGCGCCCGATACAGTTCATGATTGTACGCTCTTTGCTCTTTCCGGCTTTTAACCGGAGGGATGACTGCTGCTATATCCGCTTCTTTAAGCATATCAAGCATCTCGTTCGTGTCATACGCCTTGTCCGCAAGGAACGCTTCCGCTTCCAAATCCTCCATAAGGAGAGGCGCTTGGCTGCAGTCCGCGACAGTACCGCTTGTCACAATGCCGCTTGCCGGTATCCCGTACTCGTCAACTACCAAATGTAATTTGCTGTTCAGCCCCCTTTTGTGCGGCTAATGTCCTGAGTGCCGCCGCGTGCCCCGCATGCGTCCGCGTGCGCCTTGATATACGTCGAATCTATCATAAAGATATCCCCGGCAGGCTCGCCTATTGCGGCGTCCGCCAGCATTTTCCATATTCCCTTGTCTCGCCAGCGGCAAAACCGCTTGTGTATGCTGTTCCAGTTCCCGAATTCTGGCGGTATATCCCTCCACGGAGCGCCCGTGCGCGTCTGCCACGCTACCGCGTTAATAAACAAGCGGTTGTCTTTCGCCACTCCCCCGTGCTTCCCTTCCTGTCCGGGCAGCAGTTCTTTTATCCGTTCCCACGCCTCGTCGCTTATATCGTGCCGGTGAATGCCTTTATTTCCTTTCATGCTCCTTTTTTACCTCTTTTCCTTTCTTTAGTCCACACTGCCTAGAGATAGAGAAGAAACCATATTAAAGAGCCGGCGGACGGGGAAGCGCACAAGAGCAGGGCGGAGAGGCGGAAACGCTTCCCCGCCTTTTTTGCGCCCTGCCCACGTAGGGAATCCATACCTGCCCACCAAACGCTCCGCTTCTCTGTCCTTCCATATAACAGACAAAAACGGCTCTCACCCGCAGGCAAGAACCTATGCGCCGACCTCTATGCCCGCGAGTTTGCAAAGCAAACTCGGTAAGCACGCTGTAAGCGTGCGACAGTTCTTTCAAGGAACTCTGTCGTTCCCCGTTCCTCCGCAAGGGGAACGGGTATCGCCGTTGCCTCTCTGCCGCCCGTCGTGCTATGCTCGCCGTTATGGACGAAATCCTTGAACTGCTGCAGGACAACGCGCGGCTGTCGGTCGCCGATATTGCCGCTATGACCCAAAAAGACGCGCGCGAAGTCGAGGCGGCTATCCGCAGGCTGGAAGACGGCGGCGTTATCCTGAAATACGCCGCAATCGTCGACCCCGCGAAGGCAGGGGCAAAACAGGCGGCGGTGCGGGCGGAAATCGAGATACAAGTTACGCCGGAGCGCGAGCGCGGCTTTGACGCCTTCGCCGAGCGAATCTGCCGCTTCCCCGAAGTCAAATCGCTCTACCTTATGTCCGGCGGCTACGACCTGAAAGCCGTCATAGAGGGCGACTCCCTCCAGAGCGTCGCCTCGTTCATTGCGCGGAAGCTCTCCGCGCTCAGCGGCGTCAAAAGCACCAAAACCTGCTTCGCGCTCAAGACCTACAAGGAAAACGGCGTGCGCTACGCGGCGGAGGAGCGAGACCCCCGCGAAGGGGTGAGTGCCTAATGCGGCGGGACGCCCGCTTCTCCGAGAAAGTCCGCGCGCTACCCCCGTCGGGAATCCGCGCGTTCTTTGAGCTGATTCAGGGGCGGGACGACATAATATCGCTCGGCGTGGGGGAGCCGGATTTTCCGACGCCCTGGCTCATGCGCGAGGAAGCCTTTTATCACCTTGAGGAAGGGCACACGTCCTACACCTCCAACTGGGGCATACGCCCGCTCCGAGACGCTATTGCTGACTACCTGAGGAAGTACGGGCTTGCGTATTCTGCTGAGCGGGAAATCCTTGTTACCGTCGGTGTGAGCGAGGCGGTGGACGCGGTGCTCCGCGCCGTGCTGAACCCCGGCGACGAAATCATCGTGTGCGAGCCGTGTTACGTGTCGTACCTGCCGCTCGCCGCGCTGTGCGGGGCGCGTCTGGTGCATTTGGACACGTCGGGGACGGGCTTTGTGCCGACGGCGGAGGCGGTCTCGCGCGCTGCGACGCCGCGCACAAAGGCGCTGATGCTCTGTTCGCCGAGCAACCCTACCGGCAGGATGATTCCGGCGGAAGAGCTTGCCCGAATCGCCGAAGTCGTCAGGGAACGCGGCTTCTGGGTGCTGTCGGACGAAGTCTACTGCGAGCTGACATACGGCGGCTCCCCGCACTGTTCTATCGCGTCCTTCCCCGGCATGAAGGACTATACGGCGGTGCTGAACGGGTTCTCAAAGGCCTTCGCTATGACCGGCTGGAGAATCGGCTACCTGTGCTGCCCCGCCGACTTAATGGAGCAGGTGTACAAGCTGCACCAGTATTCGACGATATGCGCCCCGATTATGAGCCAGTACGCCGCGCTCGAAGGCTTGCGGAACGGCTGGGGCGAGGTGGAGCGCATGAGGCTTTCGTACCGGCAGCGGCGGAACCTTATGTGCAAAGCATTCGCCGATATGGGCATTCCGGTGACAGAACCCGACGGCGCGTTCTACGTGTTCCCCGACATACGCCGCACGGGGCTTTCCTCCGCCGAATTCGCCTCGGCGCTTATCGAGAAGCATCAGGTGGCGGTGGTGCCCGGCAGCGTGTTCGGCGCGGGCGGGGAGGGCTACGTCCGCTGCTGCTATGCCACCGGAATCGCAAAGCTCAAAACGGCGCTCGAACGCATAGCCCGAATGGTCGCCGACCACGGCGTTCCGCGTTGCCCTGCGGGGAACGATCGAGTTCCTTGAAGGAACTTGACATATAGGTTTTGCCTGTGGGGAACAACAGAGTTTCTTGAAGAAACTGCCGCACACCGCAGCGTGCTACCGAGTTTGCTTTGCAAACTCGCGGCAGATAGGCTCTCACCTAGAGGCAAAACATCGCAGTAAAGCCCTTATACCGCACAGAGATAAAAGGCATAACGGCAAAACCCGTGTGCCGAGTTTGCCGCACGCCGAAAGGCTTGCGGTATGTTTACGACAGGAAGTTAACATGAACGACCACGCGCAGAATCCGGCGTCGGGAATGAGCTTTGAACAGCTTTGGGCACTGCTTCAAGAAAATGCCCGGCAAATGAAGGAACAGCGGGAAGACTTTGACCGGCGGCGAGAAGATTTTACCCGCGAGATTAAGGCGGTGCACTGGGAAATCGAGAATATAGGCAGCCGGCTGGGCAGCCTAATCGAACACCTCGTCTCCCCCGACATGCACCGCAAGTTCAACGCGCTCGGCTATGCGTTTACCAGAACGAACACCCGCGTCGTCTACAAAGACGCGCACGACAAGACGCTCGCGGAGGTTGGCGTGCTGCTTGAAAACGGCACGTATGCGCTCGCGGTGGAGGTGAAGACAGAGCTGACTGTCGAGGACGTCAAAGTTCACGCCGAGCGAATGGCTGTCCTCCGCGCCTATGCCGACAGGCACAATGACGCACGGCAGTACCTTGGCGCGGTTGCGGGGGGAATCGTCAGCGAGCAGGCGCGGGATTATGCCCACAAAAGCGGCTTCTATGTGCTTGAGCAGTCCGGAGACACCGTCCGCATTGCCGAGCCGCCGGAAGCGTGGCAGCCGAATACGTGGCAGGCGTTCTCCGTGCGCCGAACGCAACCTGCCCGTGTTTCATGCGGGGCACGGGTTATCGGTCGTTCCCCTTACAGGGGAACGCTTTTATGCGCACCAAACGCCCCGCTCTATCGAGAGGTTCCGATATGCGCAGACGCTAGAGCCGTAATGCGAATAAGCGCCTACTGTGTCTGCCGAGCAATATGCCGGCGGTTTCCGCATAGTTGCCTCTGCCTACAGGTAAAACCTATGCGTCACCCTATATGCCGCGAGTTTGCGGTAAGCGAAGCGGCGCAAACTCGGTAAGCACGCCTCAGGCGTGCGACAGTTCCTTCTCCATAAAGACGAACGTACAGCCGAAATCGGTGAGAAACTGTCCCCGCGGCGCGAACCCCGCCTTGGCATACAAGCCGAGCGCAAAGCGGTTGTTGTCCAGCACCATGAGCCGCAGGGAACGGCAGCCGCGCTCAAAGGCAAGCGCCTCGGCGGAGCGCAGCAGTTCCCGCCCGAGCCCCTGCCCCTGAAGCCGCGGGTCTATGCAGAAGCGGTGCAGCACCCCAAAGGGCGGCGCCCCTTTCCACTCCGCGGCGGCGGTGTCCGCTCCCGCAACCTCCAGCGACCGGTTGACGGCGGCCGCCCCGGCAAGCTCGCCGCCCCGCACGAGGACGAACAAGTCGCCCGCGGCTATGTCACGGAGCGCCCGTTCCCGGTACGGGGCGAGCGCCAGCCACTGGGGAATGCCCTGCTCGTTCATATGAACGGCGGCGGCGCGGTACACCCGCTCCAGCTCGTCCGCCTGCTCCGCCGCTGCCGGCTGAAACCCGTCCGTCATTCCGCCTTTCCCTGTCCGTGCCGCGCGCATTCTGCCGCCGGACGCCAGCGGTATGCGCCGATTTTCCGCTCAAAAGCGGCAAAGCCCTTGCCGATAGCGAAGCTCAGCACTTCGTAGATGAGGGTCAGCACGACGTAGCCTTCAAGGAAGTTTAGCCCCGAATCGGCGAGGAAATGCGTTACCGACGTGATTTCCGCAACGCCGACATAGAACGCGAGCGAGGTCTCCTGCACCAGCCCTAAGAACATGTTCCCCATATTCGGCAGCGCGATAAGGAGCGCCTGAGGCAGCACTATGCGGAGCAGGCACTGCGCCTTCGTCATGTTCACCGAATACGCCGCCTCGTACTGCCCGACGGGCACCGCCGCGAGCGCGGCGCGGAAGTTCTCCGAAGCGTATGCCGCCTGATTAAGTCCGAGGGCGATAAGCGCGTAGTTAAACGCCGATACGCGCGTCCCGACCGACGGGAGAAGCTGCGGCAGGATAAAGTAGGCGATATAGAGCAGCACGACCGTCGGCACCCCGCGGAAGAACGACACCAGCACGGCGCAGAGCGCCTGCAAAACGCCCCGCTTGCGGCTGCGGACGAGGGCAAAGACAAAGCCGAGCGCCCAGCCCGATATGCCCGCGAGCGCCGCCAGAGACAGCGTTACCGGCAGCGCGGCAAGCACTGCGGGGAAGATTTCCACTATGAACGCGGTGTTCATTCGCCCCCTACGCGCACTGCCTGACGCGGCGCGAATACCGCCGGACAAGGGCGCGGTTCGCCTGTTCCAGCAAGACGCAGACGCCCCAGTAAATGAGCGCCACCGCAAGGTAGGACTCGAGCCGCCGCGTGCCGTGCCCCTGCGCGCTGATGATACGCGCCCTGCCCATAAGGTCGGCGACGCCGATAGAAAAGGCGAGCGCCGTCAGCTTGAACGCCAGAATGACCTGATTCCCCAGGCTCGGCAGCGCGATTCCGAATGCCTGCGGGAAGATGATTCGGCGGAACGCGGCGAAGCGCTTCATGCCGACGCTCAGCGCCGCTTCCATTTGCGACTTATCCACGGCGAGATAGGCGGAGCGCATAAGCTCCGAAATCGGCGCGGACAGCGCTATGGCGAATATGCCCGTCAGGTATATGTGCTTGTCTATGCTCGTCATATCGACACCGATTCCCTTGAGAAGTTGCGGCAAGCCGAGGTACAGAAGGAATATCAGCACGAGTTGCGGCACGCCGCGTATGAACGCGACGTAGGCGTCCCCGATTCGGCGTAGCGCGGCACGCTTCCCCATTCGCGCCACGCACAGGAGCGCGCCGAGCGCAAGCCCGAAGGCGAGCGCCGACACGGTCAAGAGGAGCGTAACCGGCATTGCGCGCATGATTTTAGGGAGGTCGTTCAGGAATACGCCGAACTTGAAGCCGTACATTCGCCCGTTTACTGCACGTTGCCTTGCTTTTCAAACTGCGCCGTGTACTGGGCAAATACGTCCTCGCCCAAGTATTGCTTCGACAGCCTGCCGAGCGTGCCGTCCTCGCGCAGGGCTTTGATTGCGCCGTCCAAATCGTCGCGCAGCGCGGTCTCACCCTTCGCCAGCATATAGTAGGTGTCTTCAATCAGCGCGGGCGGCGTAATGCGCAGGTTCGTGATTCCCAGCTCTTTGGTCACAATGTCGAAACCCTGCGGATACGCGAGCGTGCTGTCCACTTCGCCCCTGCTTATCGCATTAAAGAGGTCGGCGCGGGTCGCGTCGCTGTAATCCCGCAGGATGAGTTCTTTGCCCGGGTGCGCCTTGTTCCACGCGACCAGCATAGAGTGCTCATAGCTTGAAGCGGTGGACGCAACGGACATTCCCGCAAGGTCTTCCAGCGTATTGACGTTCGGCCGGTTGGCTCGCACCACAAGGTTTATCGGCGAGAGCGTCGAGTACTGCTTCGGGAATATGAACTTCGCCTGCCGCGCCTCGCTCCGCACCAGCATGCACACGGCTATCGAGGCACTCCCCGCCTCCAGCGCGACCGGCATTGCGGCGAAATCCATGCCGCTGATTTTGAACTCGTACTGGGGAAGCCGCTTGTCTATTTCCTTCAGCGCGGCGATTTCGTAGCCGTCATACTGGTCGTTTTCGTTGAGATAGGCGAACGGCACGTTCGTCGTTACCGTTGCCACGTTGACTGTCCGCACCGGCGTGCCGTCCGCGTTCTGCGCCGCCGTCTTCTTCTTGCAGCCGGAAACTCCGGCGAGCAGCAGCGCAGCGGCTGCCATACCGAAAACCGTCTTCATCGTTTTTACGTTCATTCTTTACTCCTTATCTGTTGATTATTATGCATCTGTCTGATTATCATACCGCGGAGTACCCGTGCTAAATCGTATATTGACTTGTCAGGTTAAAGCGGGAGAGGAACTGTTTGGTGCGCTCTTCCTTCGGCGACGAGAACATTTGCTTCGGTGCTCCTTCCTCCACGACAAGCCCCTCTTCGAGGAATATGACGCTTCCCGCGATTTCGTAGGCGAACAGCATCTCGTGGGTAACGATAAGCATAGGAATGCCTTCCTTCGCCACATTCTGTATGCACTTGAGACACTCGCCGACCAGTTCCGGGTCGAGCGCCGAAGTCGGTTCATCGAACAAAATCAGTTCGGGGTCAAGCGCCATTGCCCGCGCGATTCCCACCCGCTGCTGTTGTCCGCCGGACAAATAGCAGGGATATTCGTGCAGCTTGTCTTGCAGCCCCACCTTTTCAAGCATTGCCATAGCCTTGTCGCAGGCTTCTTTCTTGGGCACATGACGCGCCACAATCAGCCCCTCGGTAACGTTTTGCAGCACCGTCTTGTTGCTGAACAGGCAGTAATTTTGAAACACCATTGCGGTCTTCTGCCGCACCTTATAGACGGACTTCGACGACACCGAGCGGAAGTTGACGGAGAGGTCGTCTATGCGCATTTCGCCTTCGTCCGCCCGCTCCAGAAAGTTCAGGCAGCGCAGGAACGTCGTCTTGCCCGACCCGCTCGGACCGATTATGACCTTTACGTCCCCTTTATCAAGCGTCAGCCCTACGCCATTCAGAATCTTTTGCTTCCCGAAGGTTTTTTTGACGTTCTTTACTTCCAGCATACCGCTCACCTAGGTAGTGTGGACTGGAAGATAGAGGAATAAACACCTGACATGAATGGCGGCGATGAAGGAAGCGGTGAGCTTTGCGTAGCGCGTAGCGATTCCGCGCCAGCGTTTGAGGGCGCGGAAGACGTTT
>NZ_BBPW01000033.1:0-8260 GCF_001028545.1 Treponema endosymbiont of Eucomonympha sp.
GCGAGATGCTCGAATAGTCGCGGTCGTAGACGACGGCGGACGGGCGCTGCATTGCGCCGACTTCAAGGTAGTAGACACCGACGCGACCCGCCGTCCGCCTGACAAACTGCACGTCAGCCCCGTAGCGGCGCACCTCATTTATGGCGGCGTCGCCGATAGGGTTTGCGGGCAGCGCGGTAACGAACACGCTCTGCTTGCCCAAGAGCGAGAGCGAGACCGCGACGTTTGCCTCGCCGCCGCCGAATGTCGCTTCCAGAAGCGGCGACTGAAAGAACCGCTCGTGCCCCGGAGACTTGAGGCGGAGCATGATTTCGCCGAATGTTACAATTCTATCCATGATGAGAAACCTCCGCAGATATTTTACCGCGCAATCCGCTCGTTTCGCAAGCCGTGCTGTGGCGGACTCACGGAGCGCCCGTGCCGACAGCACTGGCAGCCGCCCAAGCCTGCGTGCGTCTATAAACGCTTCTTTCCTTGAGATGAGACTCTGTCCCGCGGATAAGGCGCCTGCGAGACCCGCAAATCGGGCGGATATTTTCGGTTTGACAGTAAAACGCTTTTTGTGGTATGGTGAGAAACCTCATATCGGTAGAGCAAAGAAAGATATTGAACATTCCATAAAGGAAGGAGAATCTTGACATGAACGCAATGTTATGGACAAGCCTCCCGGTTGCCGGAATAGTTCTTGGGTGGATTATTCGCTGGCTGTATGCCAGATTTCAATTGTCTGCGTCCGAACAGCGGGCGGAACGGATTACCCGGAACGCCGCGCAGGAAGCGGAAATACAGAAAAAAGAAATTTTACTAGAAGCGAAAGAACAACTCATTCGAGAGCGGAACCAGCAGGAACGGGAGCACAAAGAACGGCAGGGCGAAATCCAGAAGCGCGAGCAGCGCCTTGGGGAAAAAGAAGAAAAACTGGACAGGCTCGCCCAGGACGCGGAAAAGCAGGAACAAGCTCTTACCGCCCGCAAACAGGACGTCACAAAGCGCGAAGAATTTCTCGCGGCCCGTGAGCAGGACGCCGCAAAGCGCGAAGAATTTCTCGCGGCGGAAGACGCGCGCTACCGGAAAGAACTGGAGCGGATTTCGGAGCTTTCCGCAGAAGAAGCGAAAACGCTGCTTATCCGAGACCTTGAAAACGACGCGCGGCACGACGCGCAAGCCCTGCTGAATAAAATCGAGCAGGACTCGCTGCTTTCCGCCGAAAAAAAGGCGCGGGACGTTCTGGTTACGACTATTCAGCGAATCGCCGGCGAAACGACGGGCGATATTACCGTAACGACGGTCCCGCTGCCGAGCGACGACATGAAGGGACGCATCATCGGGCGCGAGGGGCGCAACGTCCGTGCGCTTGAAACGCTTACCGGCGTAGATCTCATTGTCGACGATACGCCGGAAGCGGTGGTCATATCTTGCTTCGACCCGGTGCGGCGGGAAATAGCGAAAGCGTCGCTTGAGCGGCTTGTTATGGACGGGCGCATTCACCCCGGGCGCATCGAAGAAATCGTGCAGAAAGTGTCGGGAGAAATCCAGCAGCGCATATACGACGAAGGCGAGCGGGTGCTTTTCGACCTCGGCATTCACAACATAAGCCCGGAGGGCGTTGAGGCGCTCGGACGCTTGCATTACCGCACGAGCTATGGGCAAAACGTACTGCGGCATTCGTATGAAACCGCAGTCATTGCGGGAATGCTGGCGGCGGAAGTCGGCGCGAACCGAGACCTTGCCAAACGCGCCGCCGTGCTCCACGATATCGGGAAAGGCGCAAAAATCGAATCCGACCAGAACCACGCCGAGATAGGCATGGATATGGCGCGGAAAATAGGCGAAGACCCGCGCGTCATAAATGCGGTTGGCGCGCACCATGGCGATATCGAATCGGACAGCATTGAGGCGATCATCGTGCAGATTGCGGACGCGATTTCGGCGGCGCGGCCGGGCGCGCGGCGCGACACGGCGGAAACCTACGTGAAGCGCCTCGAAAACCTTGAAGCGGTTGCCGTATCGTTTGCCGGAGTCGAACGGGCGTATGCTATTCAGGCGGGGCGCGAGCTGCGGATTTTGGTCAACCATGAACGGGTCTCCGACGGCGGCGCGAGAGATATGGCAAAACAAATCGCAAAGCAAATCGAAACGGATTTGCGCTATCCGGGGCGGATAAAGGTAACGATGATACGCGAAACGCGCGTCGTCGAATACGCGCGATAGCCGCGCGGCTTGAAGCGTTTTGGCGAGCCTTGCCCGCGATAACGCCTTGAGGAGCGGGCACGCTGTATGGAGGCGCGATGCTTTTGGGAAGGCATATCATTTCGCCGAGCGATTTGACGCTCGGCGAAATCAGCGAATTGTGCGACGCGGCGGAGAAAATGCTCGCCGATACCGCCGCTTTTGCCGGTGTGTGCCGCGGGAAGATTCTCGCGGCGCTTTTTTTTGAGCCGAGCACCCGCACACGGCTTTCGTTTGAGGCGGCAATGCTCCGACTCGGCGGGAGCGTCCTCGGCTTTGCCGACTCGGCGAGCAGCTCCGCCGCGAAGGGCGAATCGCTTGCCGACACCGTCCGCACCGTGTCGGCGTATGCGGACATAATCGCAATGCGGAACCCCAAAGAAGGCGCGGCGCTGCTCGCCTCGCGCTACAGCGCCGTACCGGTCATCAACGCAGGGGACGGCGGGCATCATCACCCGACGCAGACGCTCACCGATTTGCTCACGATCCGCTCGCTCAAAGGCGGCTTTTCGGGGCACACCGTCGGGCTGTGCGGCGACCTGAAGTTCGGGCGTACCGTGCACAGCCTCGCCGAGGCGCTCAGCCGCTATCCCGGGAACCGCTTCGTGCTCGTCAGCCCGAAAGAACTCGCCATACCCGAATACATTACGCAGGGCGTGTTCGCCAAAACGGGCACGGCGTTTGCCGAATGCGAAAAGCTGGAGGACGTTATCGGCGACCTCGACATTTTATACATGACCCGCGTGCAGCGCGAGCGGTTTTTTAACGAGCAGGATTACGTCCGCCTGAAAGACAGCTATATCCTCGACCGCGAGAAGATGAAAGGGGCAAAACCGGATATGATTGTGCTGCACCCGCTGCCGCGCGTCAACGAAATTGCGCCCGAAGTCGATTCCGACGCGCGCGCGGCGTATTTCGCGCAGGCGCGCTACGGCATGTTTACCCGCATGGCGCTTATTGCCAAACTCACGGGAGTGCTGTAATGCTGAACATAGACACGATTAAAAACGGGCTGGTGGTTGACCATATCCGTGCGGGGCTGGGACCGCAGATTTTTTTCTGGCTCGGGCTGAACAGGGCGCATTACTGCGCCGCGCTGATTATGAACGTGCCTTCCAAACGCTTCGGGTTGAAGGATATCATCAAAATCGACAACATCATCGGCATAGACTATTCGGTGCTCGGGCTTATCGACCCGAATATCACGGTGAACGTGGTTAAAAATGAAACGATTGCGCACAAAATCAGACTGTCGCTGCCGGAGCGCGTGGAAAACGTCGTCCGCTGCAAAAACCCGCGGTGCATTACGTCGAGCGAGACGAATATCGCTCACATTTTCTGTCTGACCGATAAAAAGAACGCCGAATACCGCTGCGAATACTGCGACTCGCTATACCGCGCGGGTACTGGCGAAGGGCTGTAATATGGAAAAATAGTTTTCGACAGAGGAACACGAAACATTGCACAGGCAGATGAGCGGACTCTGTTCAAAAAACGAAGCGGCGAAGCTACGGCAAGAGTCCACCAAGCTACGGCAAAAACTGAATAGGTCTGTTCAAGGTTGGAATAGGTCAAGCCGATAGCCGTGCACAACCCGGCGCGTTTCCGGTTTGCGCGGAAGTCTTAGCCGCCGGATATACCGGTTTCCCGGCTGATTTTGACGCGCTGTGTGCCGTAAACGCCCGCCGCGACTTGATACCGCTGAAAGTAAAACGCGACGCCGTCGTCTTCCAGCAGGAATGCCCGGTAATTATCCGCCCGCGGCGCGGTTCCTTCCCTAATCCACTCGTCGCGTGCCGCGTCCCCGCCGGGGTTGAGTCTTCGGGACAGCTCGCTGCGCGCCCGTTCCGCCAAAGCGGCGAGCGAATCGAATCCGGCGCGGCAGACCGCCGCCTCCGGTGAGACCAGCCGTCGGCGGCGCAGGTCCCAGTTGAGCGTTTCGACCGCGCCGTTGCCGTGCGCCCCGCCGGAATACCACTGCACGTCGAGCAGGACGCAGACATATTCGGCGTCGAGCCTTCCGGCTTGCCACGCGACGTTATACGCGTAGTCCGGTCTGTCCGCCGCCGCTTCGGAGGACTGCATGCGCAGGGCTTCGCTGGCTTCCGCGTCGGCGGCGAATTCAGCATACCGCGCCGCCGCCCGCGTTTGGATAAGCGCGTTCAGTTCGTCCTCGCCGGAGACGACCGGAATATCGCCGTGCGCCGCCGCGTCTTTTTGCTGCGCGCTGAACGGAACCGACGCGACGCTGACGCTCTGCCCGTAACCCCGATTCCAACCTGTACCGGCGCCCGTGTTCGGCGGCGAAACGCAGGCGAAGACGCACAGCGCGGCGAAAACCGCTTTCGCGGTTGCCCGGCGATAGCTCTTTTTCATTCATTTCCCCAGACAAAACTGCGAAAACACGGTCTCTAATATGTTTTCCGGCGTTACCGCTCCGGTAATCTCGCCGAGAAAATCCAGCGCTTCTTCTATATCCGCCGCGACAGCGTCCGGCGCGAAGCCCTTTTCCAGCGCCGCCAGCGCGTGGCGCACCGCGTCGAGCGCCGATTCCGCCGCCTTCTTCTGCCGCTCCGTCCCCAAGCCGCCCCTGCTTGCCGGATTCGCGCCCCCGCCGCATACCATAGCCCATACCGCGTCGGCAAGCGTTCCGACCCCCTCGCCGGTTTTCGCGCTGAACGGAACGGACGGTACAGACAGTGCGGCGCACACCGACTCCGCTCTCCCTGCGCCGCACCTGTCCGCTTTGTTGACGAGCGCAATGACGGAACCGGCGGTTCCCCGCAGGAACGCCGCGTCTTCCGCGTTCATGCCCGCCTCCGCGTCGACGACATACAGCGTAACGTCGGCGCTTTTGACGAGGTTTTCGGTGCGCCGTATGCCTTCCCGCTCGATTTCGCCGGCGGTTTCGCGGATTCCGGCGGTGTCAAACAGCCGCGCGGGAATGCCGCCGAACGACACCTGCGCTTCAACCCAGTCGCGCGTCGTGCCCGGCTCCGCCGACACGATAGAACGCTCTTCCTTTACCAGCATATTGAATATGCTCGACTTTCCGGCGTTCGTCTTGCCCGCAAGCACCACGCGCAGCCCTTCCTGATACACTTTTTCCACCGCCCACGTCCCGCAGAGCGTCGCGAGCCGCGTTTCCGCGTCTTTGAGCGCGCCGCTGTCGAATGAGTTGACAAGTGCGTTTTCGTCTTCGGGATACTCGATTTCCGCCTCTATTGCCGCGAGCGCCCGGACGAACTTCCGCTTTATCGCGTCGATTTCGGCAAAGAGCCGACCCGCAAGCCGTTCCGCCGCGTGAGCGCCCGCCTCCGCCGTCTTCGCGTCGATTATCTCGCGCACCGCCTCCGCGCGGGTCAAGTCGACTTTGCCGTTGAGATAGGCGCGAAGGGTAAACTCGCCGCGCAGCGCTTCGCGGAACCCGTGCGTGGTGAGCAGGCGGAACAGCGCGGTCGTTACCGCAATGCCGCCATGACAGTAAATTTCCGCCGCGTCTTCGCCGGTAAAACCGTGCGGGGCGCGGAACACGCCGACGAGTACCTCGTCGATAGCCTTTCCCCCCGGGTTGACCACCCAGCCGTGCACAAGCGAACGCGATGTCGCCGCTTCGAGCGCGTGCGGGCGGGAAAAGAGCTTTGCGAGTAGCGCGACCGCGCCCTTTCCCGACGTGCGGATTACGCCGAGCGCGGCCGGCGCAAGCGGCGTAGCGATCGCCGCAATCGGTTCGTCGCTGCCGTACCCCGCCGGGGAAACCAGCGTTTCTTTCAAGCCCGTCTCCGTCATATGCGATTCGCCTTTCGGATAAACGCACCCAGTCGGCGGAAACATGCACCCGATCGTTTCATGGTTTTCGTGAATATCTGTATGCTATTTTTTTATGAAGTATCTTTTTCCGGAGGGATAACGGCATATATGCAGTCTGTAAATGCAGCATTCTTGACTCTGCGGAGATACGCACGCTGAACGCGAAACGGAATTTTGCGGGACAGATATGTGCATTTATTATTGGTAGCAGTAAGCAACAAACGTCTTTCGCGGAAGCATAAGCGTTATTATTTTTTTTGTATAAGAAGAATGGCTGGTTTTTTTGCTATACTACATTACGCGCGTAGCAGCACGCAATTTCCTCTCGCCCGAAAACACCGCCGAAGCAGCATTTTATAAAAGACAGGCGCCAATCAGAATCGAACTGATGCATGAAGGTTTTGCAGACCTCTCCCTTACCACTTGGGCATGGCGCCATAGAACAAAATAATAATAACAAAAAAAAATAATTTTGTCTAGTGTCGCATTGCATTTATGTTACGAAGTATTCGTGCAAACGAAAAGCGATAAGGCGCGGCGCTCCTATGCGCGTCTGCCGCGCTACCTAGGTAGTGTGGACTTGAAAGTGGATGTAAACACCTGATATGAATAGCAATGATGAAGGAAACGGTGAACTTTGCGTAGCACGTAGCGATTCCTCGCTAACGTTTGAGGGTGCCGAAGACGATTTTAATGAAATATCCGTAGCTTGCTGCGGATATTTCATTCATGCCTCCCATTTTATCTCCTCCGCTTTAGTCCACACTACCTAGGCTTCGTAAACCCTCAGGATATTTTCGGCGGTAACGGTTTTGCTCTGGCGCGCGTCCATAGACTGCTTTTCTATATAGCGGTGCGCCTGCGGCTCGGTCATGCCGCGGTGCCGGACAAGCGCGCACTTCGCGCGGTCGACGGCGCGGGTTTCTTCGAGCTTTGCGTACAGCCTGCGGTTTTCGGCTTCCAGCTTCAAAAGGCGGCTGCGGGAAGCGCACAGGAGCTTTACCGACTGGTAAAAAAACTCCGGGCTGACAGGCTTTGGCAGCACGAACACGCCGGAGTCCTCCACCGCCGCGCTCACGTCGTACAGGGTTTCTACCTGAGTAATCACGATGATTCCGGCGGACGTGGTTTCCGCCGCGCGGAGCGCCACGTCTTCCCCGTGCTCGTCGGCAAGCGGCGCGTCTATGATAATCAGGTCGAAATCGCCGTCGATAAGCTGCCGCCGCGCCTCGCTCCCGCTCTGCGCCGCAACGATTCGGGACAGCGGCTGCGATTTGAGCAGGTCGGCGATGATTCCGAGCGTGGAACCGGTGTTCGAGACTATCAGCACGGCGTCCATTCCGCTAGATTTCCCCGAATTCCGGCTCGCTTCCGTCGGTCAGCAGGCGGATATAGGCGCGGGTTGTTTCGCCCGAAAGCACGCGGGCGACGAATTCGCTCGTTTCCGCAAGCGCCGCCGCTTCCGCAAGCGATTCGGGCAGTTTTTCAAGCCCGGCCGTTTCCGCCGGGGAGGCGCGGCACGCGTCGAAGGCGGACGGCGGCTGCAGCGCCTGTCTGTCGCGGATTCCCTCTATGCCGGCGGCGAGCACCAGCGCAAGCGCGGCGTAATGGTTGCAGGCGGGGTCGGGGGAGCGCAGTTCCATTCGGGCGTATTCCCCCGTGGCGGCGGGGATTCGGACGAGGTGGCTGCGGAACACCGGCGCCCAGCTGACATAGCGCGGGGCGTCCGGCGCGCCGAACCGCGCATACGAACTGCGGAGAGGGTTGAGGAACGCCGTGATTTCGCGGCTCCGGCGCAGAATGCCCGCGATAAACCACTGCGCCTCAGGGAGAAGCTGCTCGGAGGACTCCAGCGGAATGCCCTCGGAGGCGAAGAGGTTTTTCCCGTCCCGGTACAGCGACAGGTTTATGTGCAGCCCGCTCCCGCTCGCGCCTTCAACCGGCTTCGGCAAAAACGACGCGAACAGCCCGTTCCGCGCCGCGACGGTCTGCACCGCGATTTTGAACGTCGTCAGGTTATCCGCCGCGGCGAGAATATCGCTGTGGCGGAACACGATTTCCTGCTGGCCGGGACCGGATTCGTGGCGCGAGGTTTCCGGCTCCAGCCCCATTTGCTTAAGGGTCAGGCAGATTTCGCGCCGGATATTCTCGGCTTTGTCCCGCGGCGCGAGGTCGCAGTACGAAGCCGTGTCCTGCGGCGTGCGCGTCGGAAGCCCTTTCT
>NZ_BBPW01000034.1:0-7596 GCF_001028545.1 Treponema endosymbiont of Eucomonympha sp.
TCATCCAGCACGGTCTGACGACGAACCGGAAGTCAATGGAGTGGTTTAAGCGTTACTACCCCGATTTCCGCGTTCACGCGGTGAATTTCCCTGGGGATCCGTACCCGATCCATATCGACGCGACCTTTGTGCCGCTTCGTCCGGGGCTCATCATCAACAACCCGAATCGTCCACTGCCGCAGGAGCAGAGGAAGATCTTCGAGGCCAATGACTGGCAGATCGTTGATGCTGCTCAGCCGGCGCACGACACGCCTCCAGAATTGTGCTACTCGTCTGTGTGGCTATCAATGAACTGCTTGGTACTTGATCCGAAGACGGTCATCTGCGAGGCTTCGGAAGTTCATCAGATGGAGCAGATGGACAAGCTGGGTATGAACGTCATCCCGGTCGCCTTCCGTGACGCGTACCCATTCGGTGGAGGTCTCCACTGCGCCACGGCTGATGTATATCGCGAAGGTACCTGTGAGGACTATTTCCCGAATCAGGTCGACGACCCGACCTTGGTGTGAGAAAACCCCGTGGTCATGTCATGACTGACGGATCTCGGTGGCTCGGTACGGAACTTGCGTTGTCCGTTACCGGGCCGCCGGGCCTGATATGGCAGTATCACGCCTAGCAAAAAGGAGCATGTCATGGACATGGAGCCGGGCATCATCAACGTCAAACAGGAAGTTCCAGGCGTCGGTACGATGAACCAGAAAGTGGGATTCGTGTCCATGCTTCTTTCTGCAACGGGTATGGGGCTGGTGGGTACTTTCGGGCGTCTCAGCACTCCTGTGGATCCCACGACGGGCAGTAAGTACATCATCGGTGATTTTTTGGCCACTGGTAGGATGATGGTCGGGGTCCTGGGATTTCTGCTTATCATCGTCATACTTGGAAAATGGTCTGAGCTTCGCCGTATCCGGATCTCACCGGCCATCGTCGGAGGCGGACTAGCGATAGGCACATCGTTGGCCTTGTATGTTTCAGCCACCCTCATGACGACGATCGCTAACGCGGTATTCCTCATTTATACCGGTCCGCTCTTCGCGACGATTCTCGCAAGGATCTTTCTGAAGGAGAGAGTGGGTCTTCGGAACGGTATTTTCTTCATGCTGGTGTTCACGGGCATGCTTCTTACGGTCGGTTTGGTGCAGCTGGGCGGTGGCTCTGTGGTATCTTTCGGGCTGCAATTCGGCGCTGTAGAAGGTCTTCCTCGAAAACCGCTTGGAGATTTGTTTGGATTGGGTTCGGGTGTTTTTTATGGCCTGGCACTATTTTTCTATCGCTACAGAGGTGACGTTCCCTCAGAAATACGAGGATTCTGGAATTTCGTTTTCGGTACAGTAGGTGCATCGGTGGTGTTGGCACTGAGGATTGTGTTCTTAGACCAAACTAATCCAGTTGCTGTTATGACCGGAAGAAATTGGTTGTGGGCGATTGTCTTATTTGCGGTATGTGGCCTGGGGGCTATTGGTTTGTTGGTCGTGGCGGGAAAGAACTTGAAAGCCGTGGAGCTCTCCACGACCGCGTACTGGGAGTGTGTCATCGCACTCCTGCTAGGGTGGCTTGTGTGGGGCGAGTCGCTTACCTTAACCAGCTCGATTGGTGGGGCCCTGATCGTGCTAGGAGGAGCGGGTCCTGTTGTCTTTGAGCTGTTCGGTCGTGATCACCTGCCGAAGGACGAGCGAAGTGTCCCTGACTGCGGTTGAAATGGGGCTGTGTTGATGTCGGAGGACCGCTCGAGGGTCGTCAGGAAGGTCATTGTTGCCTCGTTTCTCGGGAACTTCGTGGAGTGGTTCGACTATGCCACGTATTCATATTTGGCAGTGATAATCTCCAGAGTGTTCTTCCCCCAAGGAACAAGTAGGGACGCTCTTGTTCAGACATTCGCCATATTCGCCCTGTCCTTCCTACTCCGCCCGATTGGAGCGGTGCTCTGGGGGTGCTGGGGGGACAAATACGGTCGCAGATGGTCCCTTTCAGTCTCCATCCTCATGATGGCCGTCGCATCCTTCCTTATCGGTTGTTTGCCTTCTTTTGCCGTGGCAGGGGCGTTCGCGCCCATCGGCCTGCTCGTGTGTCGGATGGTTCAAGGTTTCTCTGCATCCGGGGAGTATGCAGGGGCGGCCACGTTCTTGGCCGAATATGCACCCGCCTGCCGCCGCGGATGCTACGTGTCCATCGTCCCAGCTTCGACGGCGGCGGGTCTGCTCATGGGATCCCTGAGCGCTGCGATGATCGCAGGCTGTTTGCCGCAGGGGGCGGTGGGAACGTGGGGATGGCGGTTGCCTTTTCTGGCGGCCGGACCACTGGGTCTGTTGGCTCGCCACGTGTGGCTCGAGCTCGAGGATTCCCCGGTGTACCAGGAGCTCAGCGAGAGCGAAACGGGAGCCGCCGTGGGGCTTGGGCCATTGAAGACACTTTTGCGTGAGCACCAGCGATCTTTATTGGTGAGCATCGGAGTCGCATCGCTTAATGCGGTGGGGTTCTATCTCGTCCTCACTTACCTGCCGACATATCTGTCGAATGAACTAGGTTTCAGTTCTCGAGCGTCCTTCCTTTCGGTGAATATCAGCCTCTTGTTCTACCTGCTGGCAATCTTCGTGATGGGTTGGCTCTCTGATCATGTAGGGCGAAAGCGCATGCTGGTTGTGGCCAGTGTGGGCTTCGTCCTTTTTTCGGTTCCTCTGTTCATCGTCATGGGAACTGGACAGCTGTGGAAGGCATGCCTTGCAGAGGGAGTGTTGTGCCTTTTCCTCACTGCCAATGATGGCACGATGGCGAGTTACTTGGCCGAGTCGTTCCCGACGGAATTTCGATACACCGGTTTCGCGGTGAGTCAGAATCTGGCGAATGCCGTGTTTGGAGGTACGGCGTCTGCCGTTTGTACTTGGGTTATCGGGGTGACTGGTTCACGTTTGGCACCCGCGTGGTACCTGACAGCAGTCTCGCTCCTGTCCCTGTGCGCCATGGTCGCTTCGCATGAGCACACGGGGCGTGACCTCAGTGAGGTCGTCTAGGGGGACTCCGTCTCAGTCCGTTGTGGGCGGGGCTTGTGACATCGGGGCTTTGTGTGTCGGCAGGCTGATCAGCTGGCGAAGAAGGACTTCGACGGTTGCATGGGGATCGCGTCCCTCAGACAGCGCTGTGACGATTCCGCCGTCAATGACGGCGATCACGAGCTCTGCTGGGTAGGGGAGGTTAGCGACGGCGAGAATGCGTGATATGGCATTGTTCAGCCGGCCGCGTCCGGCGTGGTAGGCGTTGGAGATGGTTTCGTTGTCTCCTGCTGAGATGAGCTCGAGGTAATGTCCGAGAAGAGGAGCTGGGCGTGTGATCATTGCTCGAATCAGGTATTCGATCACGTCATCCACCCCGGTTTTGAGGCGATGGTTTTCAGCCTCGTCCGCAATCGTTTCAGCGATGTGAGCCCACGCTCGAATATTGAGTTTGGCGGCTTCAGCCAGGAGTTCTTCGTGGTCATCAAAGTAATACACGGTAGAGGAGGGTGAGAGATCTGCCATGCGTGCTGCAGCTCTCATGGTGACGGCGCTAGGGCCACCACTGTTCAACAATGATGCTGCTGATCGGATGAGTTTTTGACGTCGGTGATGGCCTTTTGCCGTCATTCGTTGAACCAATTTTGTCACCTCGCTATGCCGCAATGCGTAATGTGTCAAGTGCGTTCACCATAGCAATCTCAGGGTCGTCTTTCGCACGTTTTCCTCGGACTGGTCCGTGGCAACACTGGTAGGGTGTCCGGCATGGACTTGAAGCCGGCGGGCGACCTGCACGAGCTCTTTCGTCGACTCGTCGACATCGAGTCGGTGTCCATGCACGAGGCGCCTATTGCCGATGCTGTGGAGGAGACGTTGGCACCACATCGGCATCTTGAGGTGACGAGACTCGGTAACTCTGTCGTTGCCCGTACTCACCTTGGGCGTTCGGAACGGGTCGTCATTGCTGGTCACCTCGACACCGTTCCGGTCGTCGAGAACTTGCCGTCCTATATTGAGCAGCGGTCGGACGGGGATTACCTCGTGGGTAGGGGCACGTGCGACATGAAGGGCGGTATCGCCGTCGCGCTCGCCTTGGCTGTGAGCCTTGAGAATCCGGTGAGGGATGTCACTTGGGCGTTCTATGAGTGTGAGGAGATCGCGGCCGAGCACAACGGCCTGGAGAAGATTGCCTCTTGGCGCCCTGACCTCATCGACGGTGACTTCGCCATCCTCATGGAACCCACCGATGGCCGGGTGGAGGGTGGTTGTCAGGGAACCATGCGTTTCACCCTTGAGGTGCCGGGGCGGGCGGCCCATTCAGCTCGTTCGTGGGTCGGGCACAATGCGATCCATGATCTGTCCGCCGTTTTGGAGCGTCTCAACCGCTGGCAAGAACGGGACCCGTTTGTTGAGGTTGACGGGCTGACCTTCCGTGAGGGCCTCAATGCGACGATGCTCGACGCCGGTGTGGCCGGTAACGTTATTCCCCCCACCGCTACTATTCAGATTAATTATCGGTTCGCCCCCGACAAGACGACCGAACAGGCTCGGCAGTACATGGAGGATCTCTTCCATGAGTGGCCGATGAACGTTCTTGACCTGTCGGCTCCCGCCAGACCAGGGCTCGATCGTCCGTTGGCGAAGTCTTTCGTTGCTGCGGTGGGCGGGGAACCGGGTCCTAAGTACGGGTGGACCGACGTTGCCCGTTTCGGGCAACTCGGAATACCGGCTGTTAACTTCGGGCCGGGGAATGCGCTGTGCGCTCATCAGGTGGATGAGTGTTGTCGTCTTGGCTCACTGGATGAGTGCTACCGGGCGCTGCACACGTGGTTAGCGTCGCGATGACCTAACCGAGGTTGTCGTCCAATTCTTTCGTTGAGAGGTCTGACATGGCATGGTTACTTGTTGTTGTCGTCATCATCGTCATCGGGCTCGCCGTCATGGCGGGGTCTGGGAAGTTTGGACAGGTCCCGCCAATCGTAGATGACCGTCCGGCCCCGGATCTTCCCGAGGGCGATTTGAGTGCTGAGAGCCTGCGCTCAGTTCGCTTCGCAGTGGTGCCACGGGGCTACTCAATGAGTCAGGTGGATCAGCTCCTCGACCGTCTGGCTTCCCAGATGGAGACCGGCCAAGGACCCGATCTCACGAATACGGGTAGGCCCATCCCTGACGCCACGGGCCCGGATACGGAATAATGGAAGATGCACCACTGCCCAGTGATTGAGGAAGAGTGACATGGCAGCTATGAAGCCCCGTACCGGTGACGGTCCCATGGAGGTCACGAAGGAGGGCCGTGGCATCATCATGCGCGTTCCAGTCGAAGGTGGCGGTCGGCTGGTTGTTGAACTCAACGCAGACGAAGCCCAGGAACTGCTCGCGTGTTTCAAGGACGTCGTCGGCTGACGCAGATGACTAACGATCGTGCCCGGCTCGAAGAAGCCGGGCACGATCGTACAAAGCGAACCGTCAGCCGTGACGCTTGATTGCCGTCTGGTAGACCTCGACGGTTTGCGCAGCGATTCGAGGCCAGGAGAATTCGTCAATGCAACGCTGACGACCAGCGGTTCCGAAAGCTTTGGCGCGTTCCATGTTTCGAGTGAGGTCGTTGATAGCGGCTGCGAAGGCGGACTCGAAGGTCGCGACATCTTCTGGGGTTGACAAGTCGGTTGGGACCCCGTCGACGAGATGCCCGGTCGATCCGTCGACGACAACCTCCGGTATACCGCCAACTCGAGATGCCACTACCGGCGTAGCGCAGGCCATAGCCTCCAGGTTGACAATGCCCAGTGGCTCATAGACCGAAGGGCAGGCAAAGACTGTAGCGGCAGAGAACACCTGGCGTACCGACGAGCGGGGGAGCATCTCCGGCACCCAGATAACCGGCGCTCGGCGGCTGGAACGAACCTCCTCGAAGGCGGCTTTGAACTCCTCTCCAATCTGTGGGGTATCCGGGGCGCCGGCCAGCAAAACGAGCTGGGTCTCAGGATCAAGCTCAGTAGCGGCATGCACCAAGTGGACCAATCCTTTCTGTCGTGTAATGCGCCCGACGAAGACCACCGAAGGTCGGTCAGGGTCCATCCCGATGTCACGGCACACATCGGTCTCGGTGACGGGATGGAACTCGTCCGTGTTGACCCCATTGCGCACCACATGCACCTTGTCAGGATCTAATTCGGGATAGGCCCGCAGTACGTCGGCCCTCATGCCTTCAGAGACCGCGATTACGGCGTCTGCGGCGTCGTAGGCGGTCTTTTCTGCCCAGGATGACAGTCTGTAACCGCCACCGAGCTGCTCTGCCTTCCAGGGACGGTCGGGCTCCAATGAGTGAGCGCTGATGACGTGCGGGACGTCGTGGAAAACACCGGCGAGCAAACCAGCGAGATTGGTATACCACGTGTGGGAATGGACGAGGTCGACCTCGTCAGGGATGGCATCGACCATGGACAGGTCTGCGCCGAAGGCCCGCAGCGCGCCGTTGGCACCTTCCGGATAGTTCTCAGCGTGGGCGGTGGCTTCTTCACGCGGCTGTCCCATGCACTGCACATCGACGTCGATGAGGGTGCGAAGCTGGGGGACGAGTTGCGCGACGTGGACGCCGGCGCCGCCATAGATGGTAGGAGGATATTCGCGGGTCAGGACGGACACGTACATGGCTTGATCGTCCCACAAAGACGGCCTCGGTGGGGTAGTAGCGTTGCGGTGCGGTCAACAGACTGAAAACTCTCGTCGACATTGTGCAGCTGACCTTGTGATGATTGCCTGCATGGGTGTTCGGTGACGGTAGATTGAGGACCATGGCAAAGACGCGTCCCAAGGTTCTATCCATCGTCCTCGCTGGCGGCGAAGGCAAACGCCTTATGCCTCTCACGATGGACCGGGCCAAACCAGCCGTTCCCTTTGGTGGTACCTACCGTCTTATCGACTTTGTGCTGTCCAATCTGGCGAATTCAGGGCTCACTCAGATCGCTGTGCTGACCCAGTACAAGTCTCACTCACTTGACCGTCACATCTCCATCACCTGGCGGATGTCGACCATGCTGGGCTCCTATGTGACCCCGGTCCCGGCCCAGCAGCGTCTTGGGCCGCGGTGGTACCAGGGAAGTGCTGACGCCATCTACCAGTCCCTCAACCTCATCAATGACCAGAGTCCCGACTACGTTGTGGTCTTTGGCGCCGACAACATTTATCGGATGGATGTCGACGCCATGTTGCAGTATCACATCGACTCCGGGCTGGGATGCACCGTCGCCGGTATCCGAGTGCCTCGCAAAGACGCTTCTGCCTTCGGAATTATTGATGCTGACCAGAACCATAAGATCACCGAGTTCCTCGAAAAACCGGCTGATCCGCCTGGTCTGCCGGACGCTTCGGACGAGTCTTTCGCCTCGATGGGTAACTACATCTTCAGCCGCGAGGCCCTGGTCCAGGCCCTCCACGACGACGCCCACAGCGCCGACTCGCGGCACGACATGGGTGGCGACGTTATTCCGAGATTCGTCAACGCCGCTGACGCGCAGGTGTACGACTTTCGTGACAACGAGGTTCCTGGCAACACTGAGAAGGATGCCGACTACTGGCGGGACGTGGGCACCATTGATGCTTACCACGACGC
>NZ_BBPW01000035.1:0-7187 GCF_001028545.1 Treponema endosymbiont of Eucomonympha sp.
CATCGGTCACAGATGACCCCCTTGTAACGAACGGATCTGAATTTTCCGCAATAGCATTCCCATTCTTTCGTGGTGCCAAAACTTCGCTCGAAAATGATTGAAAAAAGCGGAAAGAATGATAAACGTCTTTTAAAGCGTATTGAAATCGCGGAACATATTCGTGCGTCAGGTAATAAATGCTCGTGGATGATTCTAGATGTTATTCCAGTTATCCCTCCAGAGCTTCGCCCGATGGTGCAACTCGACGGCGGACGTTTCGCTACAAGCGACTTGAATGATTTGTATCGCCGCATAATTAACCGCAACAATCGTTTGAAGCGGCTATTGCAACTTGCTGCCCCAGATATCATCATTCGTAATGAAAAACGAATGCTACAGGAAGCGGTAGACGCCTTATTCGATAATTCGAAACGAAGACGTGTAAAGGGCGTATCGAATCGGCCGCTCAAGTCCATTTCTGATATGTTAAAAGGAAAGCAAGGACGTTTTCGTCAAAACTTACTTGGAAAACGCGTTGACTATTCAGGGCGCTCAGTCATCGTTGTTGGCCCAGAACTCAAATTGTGGCAATGCGGCTTGCCAACAAAGATGGCGCTAGAACTGTTCAAACCATTTATAATGAAGAAACTTGTCGACAAAGATATAGTATCAAATGTCAAAAAAGCGAAAATGCTCGTTGAGCAAGAGAATCCTATGGTGTTCCAGATTTTGGACGAAGTAACAAATGAACATCCTGTGATTTTAAATCGTGCACCAACTTTACATCGACTCAGTATTCAAGCGTTTGAACCTATTTTAGTCGAAGGTAAAGCAATTAAATTGCACCCTCTTGTATGTCATGCGTTTAATGCAGATTTCGACGGCGATCAGATGGCTATTCATATACCACTTACACACGCGGCGCAAATGGAGTGTTGGACGCTGATGCTTTCAGCGCGAAACCTACTTGATCCGGCGAACGGCAAAGCTATCGTATATCCGTCACAGGATATGGTGCTCGGCATCTATTATTTGACAAAGATTAAACTCGACGCGAAAGGTTCGGGTAAACGGTTCAGTAGCGAGGATGAAGCGATGCTTGCTACTGATATTGGCAGTATCGATTGGCAGGCAGAAATTAAGGTGCCGATAAAGAAGGCGCCTTATAATGGCGCACTGGTTTCCACGACGGCGGGACGGATAGTGTTCAATCAAGAGATGCCGAAAGAAATTGAATTTGCCAACGAACTGCTCGGGGACAAAGAACTTAAGCAACTCATTAAAAAAGTGCACGACAAAAACGGACCGTGGATCACGGTGCAAATGCTTGACGCAATTAAAGCAACTGGCTATAAATACGCGACATTTTTCGGTGCAACGATTTCTATGGACGATATTATTGTGCCTACAGAAAAGGCGACAATGGTTGACAAGGCGAATCAGGAAGTTGATACAATTCAGAAGCAGTATCATGACGGCGTGATTACGCAGGATGAGCGCTACAACCGCGTATGTGATGTGTGGTCAAAAACAAACGAGCAATTGACCAATATTATGATGAATAATCTAGAAAAGGATAAAAATGGTTTCAATACTGTCTATATGATGGCGATATCTGGTGCGCGTGGTAGCCGTAACCAAATTCGGCAGCTTGCTGGTATGCGCGGATTGATGGCAAAACCAAATGGAGATATCATTGACTTGCCGATACGCGCAAATTTTAAAGAGGGCTTGTCAGTTATTGAATTTTTTATTTCGACGAATGGCGCGCGAAAAGGACTTTCCGACACGGCGCTCAAAACTGCCGATGCTGGATATCTGACACGGCGGCTCGTTGATATTGCGCAGGATGTGGTAATTAACGAAGACGACTGTGGTACGATTAACGGTATTAACTATACGGCGATGAAGGACGGCGATGAGATTATCGAACCGCTGAAAAATCGCATAGCGGGAAAATTTACGCAAGAACAGGTACTGCACCCAATTACAGGAGAACTTATCTGCGATACAAACGAATATATTACCGACGAGCTTGCCGTAAAAATTGACGAGATAGGCGTAGAGCGCGTAAACCTCCGTACGGTGCTCACCTGCGAAAGCCGTCACGGTGTCTGTTGTAAGTGCTACGGGCGCAATTTGGCGCGCAATAAAATCGTCGAAATCGGCGAAGCAGTCGGTATTATCGCCGCACAGTCCATAGGTCAACCAGGTACACAGCTTACGATGCGAACATTCCACGTCGGCGGAACGGCATCGAAAACAAGCGAAGAAAACCGCGTTGTCCTAAAATACCCGATCATCGTCAAATCCGTGTCAGGTACACACGTCGTCCGTAAAGACGGAAAATGGCTCTTTACCCGTAAGGGTACATTAGTAGTAACACGTATCCTTTACGAACATACACTTTCGGCAAAAGCGAAATTACTCGTTGCAGAAAATAGCCGCGTACCGAAAGATACGCCGCTTTTTATGGCAGGCAACAAAACGGTGTGTGCGGCGGAGGCAGGTAACATTATTATCCGCGGAAAAACACTATACGTCACTGCACCGGGCGACCAGAAAATTGAAATTCAGAACGGGTCGTTGTTCTTTTTCAAAGCGGGCGATATTGTCCCAAAGAATGAGATGCTTTCGATGTTTGATGCGTTTTCCGAACCGATTATCGCAGAAGTTGACGGCTACACACATTTTGAGGACATTATCGTCGGTTCGACACTGACGGAGGAGCTGGATAAAGAGACTGGAAACGTCGAAAAGCGCATCAATGATCTTCGTCTCGACATGAAACAGCCGCGTGTATTGATTACCGACGAAGCGGGCAATGAGCAGGGGAGCTACTATTTACCTGGCGGCGCAGTACTTCTGGTTAATGATAATGATAAAATATCCCAGGGCGACATAATTGCAAAAATGCCGAAAGAGTCGTTCAAAACGAACGACATTACGGGAGGACTCCCGCGAGTGTCAGAACTCTTTGAAGCACGACGACCAAAATATCCGGCGGTTCTTTCGCAGATTTCAGGCACGGTGCGATTTAAAGGGATTACGAAGGGCAAACGCGTCATTGAGGTAGCAGTCGACGATGAAGAAATATGTGAACCCCTTGAACACATGGTACCGATGACACGACGCTTGCTTGTCCGCGACGGCGACTACGTGGAGGCGGGCGACCGACTTTGCGACGGGGCGTATGACCCGCACGATGTTTTGACCGTTTTAGGCGAACGCGCGTTGCAAAACCATTTAATGGACGAAATTCAACAGGTGTATCGGGTGCAGGGAGTGGATATCAATGATAAGCATATCGGCGTGATTATACGACAGATGCTTCGCAGAGTGGAAATCGTTGAAGTGGGGGATACCGTATTTATTTATGGGCAACAGGTAGATAAATACGAATTTCACGAAGAAAATCACCGCGTTATAAATGAAGGGGGGCAACCTGCAATTGCACGTCCGGTGTTTCAAGGTATCACAAGGGCGTCGCTTAATATCAATTCGTTCATTTCGGCGGCGGCATTTCAAGAAACGACGCGCGTTCTGGCGAACTCAGCAATTGCGGGTGCGACGGATAATTTACACGGTCTGAAAGAAAACGTGATTATCGGACACTTAATTCCGGCAGGGACAGGCATTAAGAATTACCACAACATAAAATTATTTGGTGCTGATACGGTTGACCTTGACGTGCAGATGAATGAGATTCTTGAACGGCGTAGAATAGAAAGGGAATTATCCGTGGGTGAACCTGTATTTGAAGAAAATCCTGAGTTTCATTGATAGTGCAGCTCAGTGACAAAAGAAAATAAAGAGAAGCGGACAAAGCAACATCTTGCCGTGACACATTTTGGGACAAAATATGACGTATCCTTTACCCATTATTCGCATTGTTACAATGATACCGTAGGGCATTTGATGCTGCCAACAACATTCATATCTGGTTATCTGTCAAATTGAGAAAAATTTGTCGCTGTTGCCCTGTACAGAAATAAAATTGGTCCGTACAGGATAACGCAGCGTAGTAAGTATAAGGAGGGTGATATTATTGCCCTGAGACCAAAACCTGCGATAGGTTGTCCGGTTTTGCGCGGTGGCGCGGACGGCGAACGAACCCCTCTCCCGTCACCGTAACGCCGAACTGTTTTAGCATCGAGCGAACAGCTACGTCAAATTCTTTGCACGGGGGATTCATCGGGCGTATAAAATTGCGGCATCCTGTCCACGCTTGCAGGTATAATTCCGTGCCGGATTTGCCGTCGGCATATTCCTGTCCCCAATCAGCAAGCAACGAAAAGTAGTCGACCAGCATGAACGTTAGCTTTTCTCCTCGCTGTATCTTCGGCGAAAGTTTATGCACTATGTCCATTTTTTTCAGGTGTGCAAGATATTGCCGTGCAAACGCCGTATTTTCTGCGAGCCGGGAAGCCGCCTCGGGCTGTAAATAGCGGTATATATCTTGTTTGATAGCAGACGAAACGATATCCGCCGAATGCCCGCTGTCGATAATCTTGAACAATTCTTCTGTTATTCGCGAAGGTGAAATTTCTTGCAAGCGCCATGCATCTTGTCTGATTTGCCGCCGAAGCGCGAACGGCAAATTAAAGCCGGTCATCGCTGCATATTTTATCGCTCGAATTATTCGCACTGGGTCTTCAGAGAAAATCGTAGCAAGGGGGATGACCGGCACAATGCACCGCTTTGAAATATCTCGTATCCCACCGACATAGTCGATAACGCATTCATTTAGCGGGTCATAATAGAGCGCGTTCAGCGAAAAATCCCGCCGGAGCGCATCGTCGTCCATTGCGCCGTAGCGGTTGCCGACCGTGCCGTCCTCAAGGGAGCGAAAGGTACTCACTTCAAAAATCTTCTCGCCGGAATGAATATGTACCAGCCGGAAACGTTTTCCAATAATTCGCGCAGTTCTGAACAGCTTTTTGATTCGAGCAGGAGTCGCGTCCGTAACGATGTCAAAATCTTTTGGAGATTTTCCGAGCAACAAATCACGCACTGCGCCGCCGACAATATAGGCGTCATGACCGAATTGCTGCAATGACTTAACAATGCGTTTTGCGTCATTGTCTACCTTCTCGGGGTCAATTGAATGCTCTTTTTTGGTATAAATTACCGCTTTCTGTAACGGTGTCCCCCCAGTATTGGTTGTATAGCGATATAACACAGAAAATATAGTAGTGCAAAAGCGACGACGCGTCAACCAGCAGTGCAAAAAACGATCTCTATTAACTGTATGTTCCCTTTGTAGTATTATTGCCGCAGTGAATGTTATACGGCTTACGATATTCGGAGGGAGCTTTAACCCGCCACACGTTGGGCATCTTTTGCTCGGTGAGGAGGTCGTTACCCAACTTGGATACGATACGCTTTTGTTTGTGCCGGTGTGGAAAAACCCGTTCAAGGCGGAACCGTCCGGCGCGACGGAAGTTGACCGCGTAGAAATGCTGAAACGAGCAATTGCTGCCGTAGGAAACAACCATCTCGACATTGAGCTGTGCGAAATCAAACGAAGAGGCATATCGTATACTGCCGATACCGTTGCTTGCCTCGCGCAAAAATACGCAGGACGCCTCGACGGGAAAATTGGACTGGTTATTGGCGACGACCTATCCTGCGACTTTCATAAATGGCACAAATACCGCGAATTGCTCGCGCTGTCCGAGGTCATAGTGGCACGGCGAGTGCTTGAACCCACAGAAGGCGCGTTCCCCTTTCCATACATCGAATTGCAAAACGCGCTTTTGCCGATATCCTCCTCCGACATTCGCCGCCGCATCGCGTCAGGAGGTGCATGGCGCGCCCTTGTCGTTCCCAGCGTTGCAGAGTATATTATGCAAAAAAAACTCTATGGCTATACCCCCTGAAACTGGCAACGTGGTGTTGGAGGCGGTAAGGTGCTTTATCCGCGCAAATCTGAAACCAGTACGGTACGCACACTCGTTTCGTGTCGCGGAAACGGCGGTGCGCCTTTGCGCGAAATACGGAATCGCACCCGAAAATGCTCCGCTTGCAGGAACAGCTCACGATATGTGTAAAGATATGGATGATGAAACGCTGACTACGCTTGCCCTGCGGGACGGAATGCCGCTCACGCCACTTGAAACGCAAAACCCAGCGCTGTTACACGGGAGGGCGGCGGCGGTAAAACTCCGCGAGGGTTTCGGCGTTTCTGCTTCCGAAGTGCTAGAAGCCGTTCGGCTGCACACGTTCGGCAAGGCGGGAATGTGCCCTCTTGCGCAGATTATTTATGTGGCGGATAAAATTGAACCTGGTCGGACACAGGTAACCACCGGATACCTGTCTGCGTTGGAACCACTTACGCTCCCGCAATTGCTGCGATTTGTAACAGGGGAGAATCTCGCGTTTCTCGAAAAACAGGGCAAACGGGTGGCACCGGAATCACAGGAACTCTATCAGTGGACAGTTTCGAGATAAAAACTATCGAGCGCAAACGAAAAGGCTTGCCCCGCAAAACCGGCATGCCGCTGTTAATCGTTATACTGTTCGTTCTTGCGGGAAGTGGCGCATTGTTTTTCCGCTCGATTCGAATTGACACTGTCGCCGAGATAATTAAAGACAACGGCGTTATCAAAGTTCTGTTCCTTCTTAAAAAAAAGAAGCAATTGCTTTCGAGCAGTGTACTTTTTTATTATCCACAGAATAAGTGCGGTGCAGTGTTTACGATACCCGGCAACACAGGCAAGCGTTATGACGCCTTGAAACAACGAATTGACCGCATTGATGCGGTATTCGCAGAATGCGATTTGCAGGCATACCGTCGCGAAGCAGAAATTTTGCTCGGCCAGCCTTTTTCGTTTACCGTCGAGATTACCCTTGATTCGCTGTATGCGTTGGCAGATTTACTCGGGGGGCTTCGCGCGTTCGTCCCGAAAAACATTGCTGCGGAAGACAAAAGCGGCGAGCGTTTGCTCATGCCATTGGGTACAATTGAGTTGGAGAGCGAAAAGGTACGGACGTATGCAGACTATATATTCGGCAGCGAGAACGAGGCGGGTGCACAGGCACGGTGGCAAGACCTCGTGATGTCATTGCTTAACGCACTGTCCGAAAACCAGCACCTTATTCGCGACAAGCACGCATTCAGTCTTATTGCCAACTGTATGACGACGGATTTGAATCGGAACGATTTGCAGCATTTGCTTGCCGAAATCACGGAACTGAATTTCAAC
>NZ_BBPW01000036.1:0-7181 GCF_001028545.1 Treponema endosymbiont of Eucomonympha sp.
GTTCAAGGCGACAACTTTTTCTGTGCCGCGGGTATAGATTCTGGTAAGCTCTTTGGCTTCGATAAGATTTGTCACGCTACTCACTCCTTATGCTGTCTAAGGGGCGCACACGTGCCGCGCGCCCTGCGGGATACACCCCGCCGATAATGCCGATTAAGGTAATCGAAACAAAGGCGAACACTACTGTTTTCCAGTCGATAGCGATAAGGCTGCCGTTGGGCACAAAGGGGAGAAAATATCGGATCGCCGTTGCACTTGCGCCGGAGAAACCGAAGGAAAGGGCTATCCCTAAAATGCCGCCTATGGAACAAAGCAGTGTTGTTTCGATAAGGATCATTTTGAAAATGTCCTTGGGCAGCGCTCCCATGCTTTTGAAAATGCCGATTTCCTGATACCGCTCAAAGACCGACATAAGCACCGTGTTTAACACGCCGAACATGGCGATTAAAAAGGCGATCATAGCTACCGCCATGACAATAACTTTTGCGCTGCCTACCAAATCCATGATGGTGTTTTTTACCTGCGCCATAGACACAACCTGAATATCGGGAAGTGTATAGAGCGTTTCCTCAAAAGCGGTTTGGTCAGCATCGCTGTTAAGTCTGATACCAAGCATAGTCAGCAAACCTTCTTTTTGGAACACGGTTTGCGCCGTCCGCAAAGGTAAAAATACCATGCCGTCATCCTGTGTTCCGCTTCGGGCGAGCACTCCCACCACTTTGAAATCTTCATCGCTTCCGGGTAACAGCATAAAGTCGCCCACTTCACGCTGTTCCAATTCCGCCGCTTCGTAGCCAATAACTATTTCACGGGCGTCCATATTGGTAAACCAGCCGCCCTGCTTAAATTCAAGGTAGGACTTCATTGCCGGAAATGTCGCGGGGTCAACGCCGAGGTATACCGTGGTTCCTCCGTTATCGCCTTTGTCCGGGTCAAACTCGGCGTGCATAAGCTGCGCGGTAGAGGCGGCAACTTCAGGCGATGAGGCGACGCTGTCAACTATGTCTTGCGGCATATAGCGTAAGCCGGTGCCGCCCTGCAACATTAACGTAGCGGCTTCGTAGGGGCAGCCCTTGGCGGTAAGGACTATTTGAAAGCCCATGCCTTCGATGCTGTTATTAAGCGACTGTTCATAGCCCTTATTAAAGCCTAACAAGGTTACTAAAACCCACGTCGAAAGCATAATTCCGACAAGCGTAAACACCGTGCGCAGTTTTCGGCGCAGCAAATTTTTGTAAGAAACTTGAAAAACATTCAAACTCATAAATACTCCTATTAAAAAGTGCAACTTTGCTGCACACGTAAATCGGCAGTGTTGCAATGCAACACAACACTCCTTGCGTTAATTAACGCTTGTTGAAGACAAAAATGTCCGTCAAAATTAAGTTCTTTTTAACTGCCCGCAATGTGGCGTTAAAATCCGTTGCATCGTCTGTTGAAGGATTTTGTATAGCGGCAACTTTTGCGCTTCCGCCGCTTGCCGTTTGCGGGTTATAGCTTTGAAAATCCGCAAGCGTTAATCCTGCAAACTGCTTGGCAAAGTCATCAGAGCGCAAGCCTGCCGCTTTGCGGTTGGTCATCTTTTGATAATAAAAGCCCCGTATGCTGCCCTGCGCATCGTAGGATAGAAATACCTGCAATCCGCCGTATTGCCCCTTTTGATTAATGCCGTGGATATACCCGATAACGGCGTCCCCTTTATAGATAGTGTACACCGTGTAGGGGACGTCAACCGTTTCATACAGCCCTTGAAACTTGTCGCCAAGACGGGTTTCAATTTCCTGCAATAGCGGCTGTCCGCCAAGTTTGTCAACCGACAAATACGCAGTTTTGTAACCAGTGCTTTCGGGAAACAGCCGCTTAACGTCGCGGTCGGGGTCGTTGAGGTCGCAGCCAACCGCGGCAAATGCCCTTGCCCCAAATCCTAAAACAAGAATAAGCGGCAGTAAAATTTTTCGCATAAATCTTTCCTCTATACTCCAAAGTATGCATAGAGTTGGACGGCAACCCTGTGTTCATTTGAAACGCTGGACCATTCATACACGGTTCGCAGCGTCAAATCCTGTGTTAAACGGAATGTTGCGCCGCCGCCCGGCGTGTGATTTTGTATTCCGTCCCTATCGGTATAAACGTATTGCGCTTCAAGTTTCAGGCGGTTCTCGTCTAAAAAATTAACGCCCATGCGGTAAAACACCGCAAACGCCTGTTTTTCGCCCTTTACACCACAATTGACCTCGGCTTTTTGCTCGATGTTATTATAGTTACAGGCAATATCCACGCCGCCTATCAACACGTCTTTTTGCGCATGGCCGTGCCCCATAGTGTCAGGAATCTTTCCCCTCATAAAGGAAAGACCTATGTTGTAATTATCAAACGAGAGCACACCGAATGAGCCGCGGGCGCTTCCCAAAAAGTTTCTGTCCAGCGCAAAACCCATGCCGGTGCCGGTTGTAGCAGCGAGCTTTAGGTCTCCGCTTGCAAAATCTTTTGAAAAGCCTCCGCCCCAATCGCGGTCAAAACCAAAACCATACATAGGCAGGGGCTGCAATAAATCCCCGTGCGTATCCCAGTAGGACGCAAGACCAAACGCAATGCGGTCGTGCCCTATCCATAAGTCCCCAATAGGCGTTTTGCCTTTCAGGTACGCGTTGAACAACTGCGGCTCTACGAGTTTCATATCCGCGTTGTATGCCAAACGGAATTGAAAACCGGCGCTTGCCGCGTCCCCGGTAAGGCCCGCGAACTTTTTGATAAGGTCAAAACCGATTGAGTTCTTTTGCATCACATCATGCGTCCCGGCAGAGCGATAGATTGCGCCGTTTTCTTCGGATGAATAACCGGCGACCCCCTGCGCCTCAAAGTAAAACAAACTGTCTGCGGCGGACGCATTTTGCGCTGTCACCAACGCGATGAATCCTATCAAGAAGCGTTTCATGTCAGATACCTACCGGTATTGCCGCGGTATACAGTTCTTTGCCGGACTGTTTGAAAACAAGGTCAAGCTGCCATTTTCCTCTCATGGCAAAATTGACCGGAAACAGGTAAAACCCTTTTTGGCTGGTGAGAATGGTCTTGGGCGCCATAGAATGCTGCCCCGCCATAGAAGCCATATCGTAGCTGCCGATAATCTGCAGGTCGGTAACTTGTTTCCCGTCTTTGTCCCAGAGCGTTATGCGTAAAACGCTTTCGCCCATTTTTGGTTTTTCGGGAAATTCCGCTTTGAACGAATACGAATCATTTATGACCGTCTTCGCTCCCGCTTTTACTGTTTCGGCAGAGACGTTTGCCGAGATGCCGAGCGCTAAAACAAGCGCTGTTAGAAAAAATACCTTTTTCATTTTTACTCCTATAAAAAAAGTTATACCGTTGCTTTGCACAATGACTGTGCAGAAATTATACGGAACACCTCCTTTCGGCGGTTCATAATTGCGCCGCGCTGCATTGCAATGCCACGTCTCCGCTGTCTTTGTCAATAGTTGTGTTCAAACAAAGGCATAAACCAGCGCAATTCAGCGACCCCTCGGCGTATAGGCAGAGCCGCTTCAGGGGTTTTGCGCTCGCCCTGCGTATGCAAAGCTTTTGACAGGCTCGCGGAACCCCGCGTCTATGCGCCTCATACCCGCGTATGCGTCACGGAACTTCGGGTATATGCCGCATAATTCCGGGTATGAGTCTCTCCGACGCGGGTACGAGGCGCGGAATCCCGCGTATGAGCGGCGGAACTCCGAGGTTCTGCGGCGGAGTTTCGTGCAGAAATGGCGCGGCACGCGGGCACGGAAACAGGCGGAAAGGAGCCGCGTGCGCGGGAATCGAGTACGCGCTCTTCTCCGATGGGGCGTGCCGCGCGGCGATTTGCCCCTGTACGGGGAAATCATGACGACAATAGCCGCGCCTGAAACGTCCGCCGCCGTTGCGCGGCGCGCGCGCTGAAAGCGTCCGTGCGGTATGCGCGCTGCCTTGACAGGGGCAGTTGCTCAGTGCTAGATTTTCGGAGAAATCAGCGGAAAGGGTACTTAATGGACGCAGGCAAATTTCATTTGGTAAGCGGCGGTGAAAAGGCGAAAGAAAAAGACGCGGAGCGCCGCAGGAAAGCGCGGCAGCAGACCGCGCTGTGGGTCGGCTCGGTGGTGATACTGGTTTTTGCGGCGATAACGTTTATTTTTGTCCCGTCAGTGGCGCGGGGTTCCGCGCGAACGCCCCGCCCGTTCGGGTCTTTCGCGGGCAAGGCGATAGAGCTGACGCCCGGCTCGGTGTTCGCCGATATGGTAAACCGCTATCAAAGCCAGCGGCGCACGCAGAGCGGAAGCGACTATGCAATGCTGCAGGACGCTTTCAACGCGACGGTGCTGCACTATGCGTTTTCACAGGCGGTGAAGGATTCCGGCTATGTCGTGCCGGACGCTCAGGTTGACCGCGAGATGCTCCCGTATTTCTCCGACGAAAACGGCGTGTTTTCCCCGCGCCTGTTCCGCGACGCCCCAGACAGCACAAAAATCGCGCTCCGCAAGGAGATTGCCGACAACCTTGTCTTCCGGCGGTATTACGAAGACGTATTCGGGCAGAATGCGGGCGTGTTTTCGGCGGAAGAACCGCTGTACGGCAGGAAGTCTTCGTCCGCCGAAAGCGCGTTCTGGAAACGCGCAGGCAAAAAACAGCGCAGCTTTGAGCTCGCTTCCTTTAATCTGTCCGATTATCCCCGCGCTGAAGCCGCCGCGTTCGCCAAGGAGCAGCCCGATTTATTTGCCAAATACGACTTGTCGGTTATCACCGTGTCGAGCGAAGCGGCCGCGAAAAAACTGCTCAGCCAGCTTGCCCGCAACGAAGTGCTTTTTGCCGATGCGGTGACCGGACGTTCCTCCCGGTTCTATTCGGGCGACGACGGGAAACTGTCCGCCTCGCACCGGTATCGGTGGCAAATCAAAGATATCGTGCCGAACGAGGCTGACGTTGCGGCGCTCGCCTCGCTTGCGCCGGATTCCCTGTCCGGAGTCATCGAAACGATAAACGGGTATTCGATTTTCCGCGCAGACGGCGCGCCGGTCGAAGTCGACGTTTCAAGCGGCGAAGCGGTTGACGCCGCATATGATTATATACGGCTGAAGGAACGGACGCGCATTGAAGATTATTTTGTCGGCGTAGGCAAGGATTTGGCGCTTGCCGCAGGGCGGGACGGTTTTGCCGCAGCCTGCAAAGCGTTCAGCGCGGTGAAAACCGACGTATCGGCGTTCCCGATAAATTACGGCAACAATCCGCTGCTTGGCACCGTTTCGCTGCCGGCGGAGCTTGCGGGAAACGAGCGGAACGAGAGCTTTTTTACGGCGGCGTTTTCGCTTCAGGCTGGCGAGATTTCAAACCCGCTGGTACTCGGCGAGCGCGTCGTGGTGTTAAAGCTCGCCGAAGAGACCGAAAAAGCCGACGAACCGGACAGCGGAAACACGCCGGACGCTCTGTTCCGGTATTATGCCAGCAGTTTTGACCAGAGCGCGGCTCAAACAGCGGCGCTGAACGATAAGCGGCTTAAAAACAATTTCTGGGCGGCGTATGAGCAATATCACCTGAATTAAAGAAAGCAGCAGGAAAGAAATCCCGTCGCGCTGAAAAATTCAGGGTAACGATAGTTTTATTGACGGAAGCGTTGTCCTGCTACATGTAAATCGGAAACAGTGAGGCGATTCATCTGGTTTATCGCGTCTGCCGCAAAAGACATGATGCCAGTTACTATCTTATCTATAAGAGCCGTATCCAATGCCACTGTTTTTTAATCTATCAGTTGTGTTATAGCGGCATGCTTGACATACTTTCCGCACCTATGCTAGGGTGCTTTTCATTCGTTTTAATACTGGAGCATCTATATGTACGCATTGATTGAGTATAAGGGCAAGCAATATAAAGCTGAAAAAGACGCCGTGCTCACTGTTGACAAACTGAATGCTGCCGAAGGCGACATTATCGCTATCGAAAACGTTCTGTTAGTAAGCAATGACGGCAATATACAAGTCGGCACGCCGTATGTGACGGGCGCGAGCGTCAAAGCGGTGGTTGAAAAATCATTCCGCGGCAAAAAAATCATCGTACTCAAATACAAGAGCAAGAAAGATTACCGCAGGACAATCGGGCACCGGCAGGGCTATACTAAAATCCGCGTCGAGGACATTATCGTCGCATAATGACACGGTGACCTCCAATATTCGCCGTGAAGGTGGACAGTTTTATTCCCATCTAACTGAAAATGAACAGGTTTCGATAAAATCGCGGGCTACAGTGTAGCTCGGTAAAAACAACAGAGGAATTATCATCATGGGACGAAAAAAAGGCGGAAGCGGCGCGAAGAACGGGCGCGATTCAAATCCAAAATACCTTGGCGTAAAAGTATATGGCGGTGAAACCGTAAAGGCGGGAGCAATCCTTGTCCGGCAGCGCGGCACGAAATTCCACCCCGGCAACAACGTAATGAAAGGCGGAGACGATACTTTGTTCGCAAGTGCGGCGGGAACCGTCGTATACCATAAGCGCAGGGGCAGAAAGCTGGCGTCCGTTACTGTGCCGAGTGCATAACAAGTCGTAAACCGTGATTCGTTTTGCGGATGAAGCGCTTATAGAAGTCCGCTCAGGAAAAGGCGGCAACGGGTGCGTTGCGTTCCGCCGCGAAAAATATGTTCCCGCAGGCGGGCCTGCGGGCGGCGACGGCGGGTGTGGCGGCAGTGTCGTGTTTGTGGTGCAGCGCAATTTGCGGACGTTATCCCACCTGCGCTATAAACAGCTATTCAAAGCGAAAAACGGCGGCGACGGAGAAGGCTCGAATCGGCACGGCGGAAACGGCGGCGATATACACATTCCGGTGCCGCCCGGAACAATTTTAAAAGACGCTGCGACCGGAGAAATCGTCCGGGATTTTGCGTCGGCGCGGGAAGACGAGCCGTTTGTGTTTTTAACAGGCGGCAAAGGCGGCTGGGGCAACACGCATTTCAAATCGTCGGTGAACCAAACGCCGCAATATGCGTACGAAGGAACAGCAGGCGAGGCTAGAATGCTCGCCGTAGAGCTGAGCGTCATCGCTGATATTGCCCTCGTGGGTTTTCCGAATGCGGGTAAATCGTCGCTGCTCGACTATTTTACCAACGCCCGCCCGAAAATCGCCCCGTACCCGTTTACCACTAAAATTCCCAATCTTGGCGTGCTGA